>WFND01000029.1 GCA_015484575.1 Helicobacteraceae bacterium | reverse complement strand
GTAAAAATCTCTAAAAAGTTATACTTTTTATCAACTTGTGTACTCATTAAGATATTTTGTAATGTTTTAAAAAAATTCATATGCTATCATTCTATAAAAAATATAAAGATTAACTATGAAGATAAAACGTCAAGCTATGGGTGATTATCAGACAAACTGTTATATTGTCAGTATTAACGGCAAAGATATTATTATAGACCCGGGTTTTGGTGCGACTGATTGGGTTATGCAAAATGCAGATAATCCGATAGCTATATTAAATACACATGGACATTTTGATCATGTCTGGAGCAACAGTGAACTTCAAGAGAGACTCAAAATCGATTTATACACCCCAAAAGATGACGCTTTTTTATTAAAATCTAGTGAATGGATGAGGGATATGCCGCCATCAACTCCCGATGTTTTAGTTGAAGGAGAGGTTACACACTTGGATATTGAAGGCGTAGAGGTAACTTTTAGACACTTCCCCGGTCACTCTCCCGGCTGTTCTACTATCGAGATAGGTGATGCTATGTTTAGCGGAGATTTTATATTTGAACGCTCTATTGGGCGTGTAGATTTTCCATACTCATCTGCCAAAGATATGAGAGAGAGTCTAAAACGCTTTATGAAACTGGATTTGGATAAAACACTCTATCCCGGACATGGTGGCTCAACCACTATCAAAGCAGAGCAGAAAAATGCACCTTATTGGATAAATGCTATCTAAGTAGATTGCTCAACAGCTTTGTCAACATTATCCAAGAGTGTTAAGTTTAAGACATGATTATCTGTAACAACTGTCTTAAACTCTCCCTCAAATACCTTTATGTCTAAAACAGAACCTGTCACATGAACACTACGCTTACGTCCCTCTTTTTGACGCTCATTTGCTACAAACGTTACAGCATCTCCAACACGCACAGGTGCTAAAAATTGACAAGATGAACTAGCTAAAACAACATTTCTCTCATTCACGGCAGCCATAGCGGCAAAATCTGCAGCACTAAAGATAAAACCACCATGTACAAGACCTACTTCATCAGCTCTCATATCTTCCGTAGTTGATAAAATAACCTTGCTATATCCTCTTTTAAGTTCATCAATATCACCGCTTAAAGAGGAGTCTATCTTCTCATGCGTGTTTAATAAAATTATTTTATTATCTTCCTCTTCTTGCAACTCTTCTCTCTGCTCTTTTTTTGACATTTTCTATACCTTTATTAATCGTACATATACACGTTTTGGTGCCGGATAGCCCTCTACAGTTTTACTACTATCGTCAGGAAGTAAAAAATCTTCAAGGCTCTGCCCATCTATCCAATCTGTTTTTCTCTGTTCACTCATATCCGTAACAGAAGTTTCTAAAACCTCAAACTTCTTAAACCCTGCCCTTAAACACCAATTTTTAAGAGCAGGTATAGTTGGAACAAAGTAGATATTTGGAATTTTAGAGTATGAATTTTTTGGACTTAAACATATCTCATCCTCACCATCTATCATAAATGTATCCAAGATAACTTCACCCTCTTTATCTAAGCCCTTATAAAGTGCTTTTAACATAGCTACGGGATCGCTTCTATGATACAAGACACCTAGACAGAAGATAGTATCAAATTTATCTTCATAAAAAGGGAGGTGTTCAACACCCAAAAGCTCATAGACAATATCACTCTTTGCAAAATGATTTATAAAATCAAACTGTGTCTTATATATGGCAGATGGATCAAATCCTACAAGTTTTTCTGGATTATCTTCTTGCATACGAAAAAGATAGTAGCCGTTATTACATCCAATATCTGCAACACGTTTGCCGTTAAGTTTAAAATGCGGACGTAAAAGATTATACTTTATCTGACTCTGCCACTCGCTATCTATAAAAAGTCCAAACAGATTAAAAGGTCCTTTTCTCCAAGGCATCATCATTTTTGCCGTTTTTTCTATCTGTCGGCTATCTATCTCTTCTTCTTTACATGTAAGTGTTAATACATCACCCAACTCAAGCTTACATGTAAGCTTAGGTAACTCACCTAAAGCTTCACGAAGCGGAGCTATATTTTTCCATGTCATCCATTTTTTTCGCTCTTTGCGTATCTCATCTAAATTCATAGTGGTATTCTAACGCTCTATATGTTAAAATTACGTATGCGTATAGAAAAAAAAGCCACAATTGTCTCCACTTCTGTTGCCGCCATATTAGTTATCATCAAGATGACTTTTGGAATTTTGAGCGGTTCTATTGCCGTCTTAGCTTCTGCTATTGACTCTTTTTTAGACCTTTTAATCTCTGCATTTAACTATTTTGCACTTCATAATGCCGAAAAACCTGCCGATGACAAATTTAACTTTGGGCGTAGCAAACTAGAGCCTTTGGCAGCAGTTATAGAGGGGACTATCATATCTGTCTCCGCACTATTTATCCTCTATCAGGCACTCTCAAATATAGTTCATACTACCGAGCTTAAACATATAAACGAGTCTGTTGTTGTTATGGTTATATCCATAATCTTAACAGCATTTTTAGTTCTGTTTTTAAACTATATAGCCAAAAAAACAGACAACATGGTTATAAAAGCAGATGCTCTACACTACAAAACAGATCTATACTCCAACGTTGCCGTACTTCTTGCTCTATTTTTGGTAAATATAACGGGTATAGCTATAATAGATTCTCTTTTAGGTATTGCCATCGCCGCTTATATGATGATCTCATCTTATCCTATTATCAAAGATGGAATTTTGATGCTTTTAGATGCTGCGTTAAGTCATGAGGATATTATGAAAATTCGTGCTTTACTTGATGAAGAGAGAGAGATAAATGATTATCACTATCTGCAAACCCGTCAATCCGGTTCAGATATTTTTATAAGTGTCCATATAGTATTTAATGTAAGTATATCACTATTTGATGCACATGTAATATCTGACAGAATAGAGTTGGCGATAGAAAATCTATTTCCAGACAACAGTGTTAAAAGTATAATACATATGGATCCCTATGATGACTCAGACGATATTGATTAAAGGGTACTTCTAAAATCAAAAGTTATAAAAATCATAACATTTAAACTTTATAACAGCAGATGTGAGATAACATAACTTAATCAAAATCAAGGATTACAGATATGAACAGTATGACTATAAAAAATAAGCTTATTTTTTTAAGTGTTACGGTTTTAGTTGTTATTTTAGCTTATGCCTCTAAAATTTCATATGATTCATACACTGCACACTCTAGTGCAAATGAGACAGAGTCTATTATTAGACTTTCGGTTAAGATGAGTGCCGTTTTACATGAACTTCAAAAAGAGCGTGGTGCTAGTGCAGGTTTTATCGGTTCAGGTGGTAAAAAGTTTTCAGATATTTTACCAAAACAGCAACAAGATACCGACAGTAAGATACAAGAGCTTAAAAGATTCTGTGATTCTTATGGCAGCTCTTATGCAAAACATGTTAAAAGCTCGTTAGATTTCAACAAAGTAAAACAGATACGTGTAAAAATTAACAATTTAGATATAACTACAAAAGATACTGTTGGATTTTACACATCTTTCAATAAAAAGATTATAGATATTATCTCCAACTTCTCCACTAAACCAGAAGATAGAGATATACGAACCGACTTTAACAGTTTAGTAGTCTTTATTAGTGCAAAAGAGCGTGCAGGGATTGAACGTGCCGTACTTTCGGGTGTCTTTGCAAAAGATAAATTTTCAAAAAACTCTTATGCAAAATTTGTCTCATTGGCATCGCAACAGAAAACCTTGTTAAATCTTTTTTTACAGACAGCAAACACAACAACAAAAGAGACTTTTAAAAAGGTACAGACTCATCCATCATTTAAAGAAGTTGCTAGAATGAGAGATATTGCTATGAGCAGAGATAGTAATTTTGGTGTTGACCCTGTATATTGGTTTAAAACTATTACTCAAAAAATTAATCAACTAAAGATATTTGAAGATACTTTAAGTAAGCAGGTTATACAAAAAGCAGATAAAAAATCTTCTTCAACCCTTATACTTTTAATAGTCGTTTCAATAGTATCAACTATTGTCTTGCTTATGATTGTATTTATATCTTCAAATATAACACGCTCTATCTCATCTTCTATTGATAAATTTACACTCTTGATAAACAGTGTAAACGAAGGTAATATATCAAATATATCTCTTGATGGAGTAGGCAGTGACGAGATGGGTGATGTAGCAAAACTGTTACAATCTTTAGTAGCAACTTTTGAAAGTTTGATTAATCGAATAAACTCTTCTGTAAGCATGGCATCACATGGTGATTTTAGTTATGACTTAAATGACAAAGGGCTAAAAGGTGACTTTGCAAAAGCGATAAGTATGGTGAAAAACGGTATAGATGCCATGAAAGATGCTCATGAGAAACAGAGATTTATTAGCTTTAGCTCTAATGTAAGAAGTATAGGAAACGTAGGCAGTGGTTTAACACTAATCCAAGATGAGATATCTTCTGTTATTAATGAACTGATAGAGGTGCATGAGAGTACCAAAAAGACATCACTGCAATCGAGCAGTTCAAGGGATGAAGCTCAAAATATACTACACAAACTTCAGACACTTGTTGAGCATATCAGTGACAGCAATCTATCCATTGAAGGCTTAAATGAGAAAACAAATGAGATAACATCGGTAGTTGATTTAATCAAAGATATTGCAGAACAGACAAATCTACTAGCTCTTAATGCCGCTATTGAAGCTGCACGTGCAGGTGAACACGGTCGTGGTTTTGCAGTTGTTGCCGATGAGGTGAGAAAACTAGCAGAGAGAACACAAAAAGCGACAAGTGAAATCACCATATCTATAAACTCAATGAAACAAGAGTCTAGCATAATCTTAGAGAAATCAGAGACAATGACAAGTTTGGCAGAAGAGTCTTCTACCACAGTGGAAAATTTCAATGAGACTATGGTTGAGCTTAACAGTGACGCTATGACTATGGCAGATGTAGTTAATGATATGGAAAATCGTGTATTTATAGTTTTAGCAAAAATAGATCACATTATATTTAAAGCTGACGCTTATGACAATATTATTGATGCAGATGCAACAAAATCATTTTCAAACCACACAACATGTCGTTTAGGAAAATGGTATGAAAGCACCGGTAAAGAGCGTTTTGGAACAACAAGTGCCTATAAAAATATGCTCACTCCTCACAGAGATGTACATAACAGAGTTCATGACAACAGAGAGTTTATCAAAAATGGTGACTCAAGATTAGAGAATGAAGATAAAATAGTAGAAAATTTCAGAGATATGGAAAGAGCTAGTGAAAAATTATTTTCACTGCTAGATGAGATGCGTAAAGGGTCTTAACTGAGCCCTTTATAGTTGATCATCAGTCATAGCATTTATTCTACGCTCTAGCTTCTCTATCTGAGCTAGAAGCTCTTCTGATATTGCCTTGAGTTGTGCATAGTAATCTATAGCTATCTCATGCTCGTTTTGAGAAATCTTCTTTTTTAAATTAAACAGCTTTGAGAAAAAAGAGCGATTCATCTCTCCGAAATATATTTTAAATATTTTCATATATGCATCATGCAGTTGGTCATGTTTTGCTTCTATAAGTTTAAAGCAGTCCATTCCCGGCAATAGAGCTATAGCCTGTCCATCACCATAAAACCACTGTCCAAAGACACACTCTGTACTATCCATAGGTATGGCATCTTTTTCTACCGGCAGACCTTCTGTCAATGCACGAGCACGATGTACCCATTTTAAATGAGCTTTTTTTGCATTTCTTAACTGTATTAATATATCTTCTTTTTTACCCATAGTAATTATC
>WFND01000028.1 GCA_015484575.1 Helicobacteraceae bacterium | reverse complement strand
ATATAAAATAGTCAAAAAAGGCTGATTTTGACAATATTTGACTAAATTGCCTATTATAATTATATACGAGGTTTCACTCAAGATTCAAAGCACAAAAGCATCAAATTTTTTTTCATTTCTTTTTGATGCTATTTTGTATTTTCTTCTTTACATGTAAGTTTTAATTCAGAAGCATAATCGTTACCATTTTTAATAGCAGTTTCAATCCAAGGTTTCGCTTTTTTATACTCACCTTGTGTACAGTATATTTCAGCTATGAGATAAGAGGCTTCTCTGTCACCCTCTTTATCGCTTATAATTAACCAGCGAAGAGCATTGTTAAAATCCATAATCTGCATATATACTCTTCCTGCAAGATAACGAGCTTTTTTATATCCATTTTTTGCACTTTCGTTTAGATAAGCTGCACTTTTACTGAGATTTTGATCAACACCATCACCGTTATAATACATCAAGGCTATATTGAACTGTGCCTCTTTATGACCTAAATCGGCAGAGCGTTCTAACCAAAATAGTGCTTTTTTTCTATCTTTATCAAAATTTCTTCCTGTCAGGTACATTATTGCTATATCAAATTGAGCTTGACTATCGGCTTGATGTGCCGCTTTTTTTATCCAGTATCTCCCTTTTTGTATATCTTTAGGAGTACCAAGACCGTTAAAGTAGAGATAACTTAAAGCGTTTTGAGCTATTGGGTTATTGTTTTTGGCCTCTTGCCTGTATAACTTAAAAGACTTTTTGTACTCTTTTGATTTAAAAGCACTTAAGGCATCATTCATAGAAGCAAAAAGGAGTAGAATAGTTACATGTAGTAAAAATATTATTTTCATCTTAAATTCCTAATAAAGTTGTAAAAATATAGCTAATATTAAAGAAACTATCCCGGTTACACTAACCATAACAAAACGTTTCTGTTTTTCGGTGATGTGGTATCTCTCTTCAAGATAATCACCCAATTTAAGTGCGGGAGCTATAGTGAAAATGAACATAGGAAAGGTGTAAACGAGAATCATAATAACGTCTTGTGTTGTCAATGTTTATACTTTTTATTGAGATATGTCAAAATAATTTTATTTTTATTATTATATCATGTAAAGATTTTTTATTGCTATGATAAATATCAAGAAAAGGGGTGAGATGATGAAAAAGATGATAATGTTAATGTTTGCATCGGCTGTTTCTGTAGTGCTTTTTAACGGCTGTAGCGAAAAAGCCGTCTCTGCTACACCAAAAAGTGTAACACCGCAAACGAGCAGAAGTGGCGGATATGAAACACCTATTGTCGGTCATATAAGCAAAAAAGTTCTTCATAATGCTATTGCAAAAGCCGGTGAAGAAAATGGTTGGGTTATGACAGACTTTAAATCAACGTCAATGATTGCTGAAAAGATAGATGCTGATAAAAGTGCAACAGCAACGATTAATTTTGGAAATGATACGATAAGTATTGTACAAGACAGCTCAACATTGGGTTCAAAATATGACACCTATGTAAAAGAGTTACAAGCTTCAATCTACAAAGAACTACAAAGTAATACCCACTAATAAAGGGTATTACATACTACAAACAGTATAAATAATTTTTACTTATATAACAAATAAAACAAATCATAAATTTAGCTCTAAAATTGATGTATATCAAGAACTCTTAATCATTATAGTAATAAACTGTTACAAAAGTGTTAAGTCGGGTTTTTAATCTTGATTTAAGACATTTTTAAACATTTAGAAGGAGTGAGAGATGAATAAGTTTGGTAAACTTACATCGCTTTTGGTTGGTTCTGCAATGGCTGCAAGTATGGCTTCAGCTGCAACAGGAACATTGGCGAAAGTGATGAAAGAGAGAGGCTTAAGCGAACAAGATGTTATTCGTGCAGCTAAAACATATATGCCATCTGGTGGACGTGATAAATACATCGTATTTAGTTCAGGCGGTCAATCAGGTCAAGTTATTGTTTACGGTGTACCTTCAATGAGAATCTTGAAGTATATCGCTGTATTTACACCTGAACCGTGGCAAGGTTACGGATATGACGTAGATTCGCTGAAAATATTACGTGAAGGTAATATACGCGGTCGTGAGATTAACTGGGGAGATACACACCACCCGGCACTATCTGAAAAAGATGGAAAATATGACGGTAAATGGTTGATTATCAATGATAAGGCTAATCCGCGTTTAGCTGTTATTGACTTAAATGATTTTGAGACAAAGCAGATTGTTGTTAATCCTGTTTTTAAATCAGAACATGGTGGAGCTTTCTTTACTCAAAATAGTAAGCATATCTTAGAGGCTTGTCAATATGCTGCTCCATACGATAACAACTATCACCCGATAGAAGAGTATAAAGAGACATATCGTGGCGGTGTGACTGTTTGGGGCTTTGATCCTAAAGAGGGACGTATTCACCCTGAAAACTCATTTACTATAGAGATGCCTCCATATATGCAGGATTTAAGTGATGCCGGTAAAAATGCTTCTGACGGTTGGGGCTTTACTAACTCATTTAATACCGAAATGTACACAGGTGGTATAGAAGTCGGTATGCCGCCAAATGAAGCAGGAATGAGTCGTAATGACACTGACTTCTTACATGTATATAATTGGAAAAAATTGGCAAAATTGGCTAAAAATAAGAAAAATGTAAAAGTTATAAATGGAATGAAAGTTATTCCTATCAGCGTTGCTGTAGCAAATAATGCACTTTTCTTAATACCAGAACCAAAATCACCACACGGTGTAGATGTTTCTCCAGATGGTAACTATATCACTGTATGTGGTAAGCTGGATACTCATGCTTCTGTTTTTAGTTTTCCTAAAATTATGAAATTGATTAAAAACAAAGATTTTGCAGGTAAAGATCCATACGGTATCCCTATCTTGGATATGAAAAAATCTCTGCATGGTCAGGTAGAACTAGGTCTTGGGCCTTTGCATAATCAATACTCAAATGTTGATGGTGAGATTTATACTTCACTATATGTTGACTCACAAGTTGTTAAATGGAACTATAAAACTTTGAAAGTGTTAGATAAGATAAACGTTCACTACAACATCGGTCACCTTTGTGGTATGGAAGGTAAATCAGCTGATCCTCAAGGTGATTATATCATTGCACTTAATAAACTTGCGATTGATCGCTTCCAGCCTGTCGGTCCTTTACATCCACAAAATCACCAGTTAATTGATATTAGCGGTAAAAAAATGGATCTTCTTGTTGATATGCCTCTACCACTAGGTGAGCCTCACCAAGCTGTAGCTATCCGTGCTAGTAAGTTACATCCAAAAGTACGTTATAAAATGGGTACAAATACTAAAACAGGTAAGCCTCATATAGGTAAAACTCTTGCAGGTCAAGAGAGAATTGAACGTGACGGTAAAAATGTAAAAGTTTATGCAACATTGGTTCGTTCACATATTAACCCAGAGAGAATTACGGTAAACAAAGGTGACAATGTAACTATTTATATGACAAACCTTGAACGTGCCGAAGATGAAACTCACGGTTTTACGGTTGATCAATTTGATGTTCACGCTTCATTAGAACCGGGTGAAACTGCTGCTATTAACTTTACTGCTGATATTGAGGGAGTATTTCCTTACTACTGTACTGAGTTCTGTTCTGCACTTCACTTAGAGATGATGGGTTACCTAATGGTTAAAGACCCTAGCAAAAAATATGTTAGTGCTCAAAAACTTAAAATGGCTACTATGTCAAAAGCAGAGCTAAAAGCAGAATATGATAAAACTGTTGCCGTCAATGCTGCTACTGATGCTGTTATTCAAAGTGTTGTTAAATTCCTTAAAGAGAATCACTTTGACAAATATCCAGTTGTTGCAAACCTTGTAACTGATGCATTTGATCAATATGGTAAAATTCCGGAGCAGAAGAAAAAATCTGACGCAGCGGTAAAAGCCGGTGATTTAGAGAAAGCAATTCTTTTTGAAAATATGATCTGGCAATATATGGTTAAAACTGCAGATGTTGGTATTCGTGCAAAAGATACTCTAGTTCGTAAAATTGCAACTCCTCAATCTACTGCTGCTGCACGTGGTGAGATAGCATTTGATGAAGGTGGATGTTCTGGATGTCACGTAATCGGTAAAGTAAGTTCAGGTCCTGACCTTACAGGTGTACTTGCTCGTCATGAAAATGGTGCAAAATGGGTTTCTAAATTTGTTAAAGATCCTTCTAAAATGTACAAAGACCCTTATGTAAAAGCGATGATTGATTACTTTAACCTTAAAATGCCTAATCAGCATATGAGTGATAAAGAGATCTCTGACATCATTGAATACTTCAAATGGATTGACACTAACGCCAATCTCTTCTAAAAAACTTCAATTAAGTGAATTTTTTTCACTTGATTGATTCTTATCAACGTATATAATAATTTATAAGTTATAATGCTAAATTACATAAGAATAGATTTTATTTGTACTTACATGTAAACTTTAATATGTAGATATAAGCTCTATTTAAAAGGAAAAAAATGCACCCAAGTTTTATGAAATCAAAGATATTTGCAGGTATTGCGTTATTGATAATGACATTAGCTTTTACTATGCCGATGGTAGTTTTTCACAGTACTTTAAATAAGGTACATGATGGTAAAGTGGATGAAATTCCTGCTTTAACGTATAAGGTCTGGAATTTTTATAATAAAGGACGTTATAAAAGTACAACTACACCCAAAGAGGCTAGAAATAATTTAGCAAAAATGATTGAAACACAATCAGAGATAGGTGTTGCATCTTTGCCTATTTGGGCAGTTTCTCTTGAAGCACCCAACTATCCGAAAGAGGCATTCCCTGAAGGTATCCCTGTATTTTTTCATTTTGACGGTTTTAGCGGTGAGGTTCATGAGATGAATACTATCAATCACTATATCGGTATGGATCCTATGTGGAGAGGCGGTAGATTGGAGAGAGAGATAGGTATATATGCCCTTTTAGGACTCTCTCTTATTATGATACTTTTTATAGCATATAATAGTAAGATATTAAATTTTCTTATGCTAATACCGGTAGTTTTACCTGTTTTGTTTATTGCTGATTATGCGTATTGGTTATATTGGTTTGGACATAATTTACATGATTGGGGTGCTTTTAATATTAAGCCGTTTATGCCGACTGTATTTGGAGATGGTAAGGTTGCACAGTTTACTACGCACTCATATCCAACCATTGGATTTTATATGATTGTTGCTATTTCACTCTTCTCTTTATTGGCTATAATGGCACGTAAAAAAGCTATGAGTGAGACAGAAGCATAATATATATGAAATATTTTCTTATATTTGTATCGTTCGTATTGTCATTTGAACTTTATGCTTCGCCACTTCAAGATGCTATAGACAGTGCACCTGATGGTTCTATTATTCGTCTTAATGCAGGTGTTTATCAAGGTAATATAACTATTGATAAACCACTTAGCATTATCGGTAAAGAAGATGGAGTGATTATTGATGCAATGGGCAAAGGAACAGTAATTACTATAAAAAGCTCGTATGTGACACTGAAAAATTTGCATATAACAGGTAGTGGAAATCGTCACGATAAGCTAGATGCTGCCATAAAGATACAAAAAGCTTCTCAGTGTGAGATTTCAGACTGTAATATAACAGATACTCTCTTTGGCATAGATATGCAGATGGTTAATAACTCAATTATTCAAAATAACTATATAACTTCTAAAGATTTAGACTTGGGGCTTCGTGGTGATGGCTTAAGACTATGGTACAGCAATGATAATCTTATTAAGAAAAATTCTCTATATAAGTCGAGAGATATGGTGGTATGGTACTCTCACGGAAATACAATAGAAGACAATTTTGCCGAGTATTGTAGATACTCACTGCATTTTATGTATGCCGGTAAAAATATTGTACGAAACAACCACTATCAGTATAACTCTGTCGGTATCTTTTTTATGTACTCTCAAGATACTATAGCAACAAAAAATGTTATTAAAAGCTCTTTGGGTGCGACAGGTATGGGAATAGGGCTTAAAGATGTATCAAATTTTATAATTACTGATAATACTATTTTGTATAATGCACAAGGACTCTATATTGACCGTTCGCCTTTTGAACCTGATACAAACAATACAATAGAAGGTAATAAAATTCTCTACAATGCAGAGGGTATGCACTTTCACTCTCTGTGTGAGAATAATATCATAAAAGATAACACTTTATCAGGCAACATAGAAAATATAGTAAATGATTCGAGAAATTCTAAAACAGAAAAAAATTTGGTAGAAGGTAACTATTGGGACACTTATGCCGGATTTGACAGAGATAGAGACGGAGTAGGTGATACAACATATAAAATTTATCAGTATGCCGATAAATTGTGGCTTTATAACCCGGAAGTTAAGTTTTTTTACGGCTCTCCTGTTATCTCATTGTTAAATTTTTTGGCAAAATTAGCACCCTTTAGTGAACCGATTTTCTTACTTGAAGATAAAAAACCTAGATTAAAAGAGAGGAGTTTAAATCATGGCTAAAACAGTAAAAAAAGAGAGGCGTGAATTTATTCAGTATTCAACGCTTGGTGTTTTAGGACTTGTTCTTGCCGGTGGAGTTGTAGGTTCACCTTATCTATATAGTGAAGAGTTACATCTACGTCCTCCCGGTGCAGTTGAAGAGAAAGAGTTTTTAGGTTTATGTATCAAGTGTGGTCAGTGTCTTCAGGTCTGTCCATATCACTCTATTAAACTTGCAGATATAGCTAAAGGTCATGGAATAGGAACCCCATATATCGATGCTAGTGTACGTGGTTGCTACGCTTGTGAAGCCGTGCCTTGCGTCTTGGCATGTCCTAGTGGGGCTTTGGATCACGGTACTGAAAAATCTACTGATATTAAGATGGGAGTAGCTGTTTTAGAGTTTCCAAATAGATGTTTAGCCATGACAAACAAGACAGTTCCCAAAGGTAACAGCAAAAAGATGCACAACTTTCTTGATGCACAGGTTAACTTAACAGAGCTAGAAAAAGATGTTGTTAAAAAATTAGAGAGTTTTGAGGGCAAAGAGTGTACATTGTGTGCTGATATGTGTCCGATGCCAAATCCACTAAGTGCAATAGCGATGGTTCCTGATGCAAAAGGTGGAAAAAAACCTGAAATATATGATGGTTGTGTGGGTTGTGGTGTTTGTGAAGAGGTCTGTCCTGTTTCTCAGAGTGCTATTGTCGTTAAGCCACGTCTTAGCTATGAAGATTATTATGAAAAAGGTATAAGATCATGAGATATATCACTTTATTACTTGTAGTATTGAGTCTATTTGTCGGGTGTGGTGAAAAAAAAGAGACTAAAGATAAGAGAGCCGGTGCGGTAACTGCTACAGCTAAAAGCATAGAAGTTGTTAAAAATGATGACGCTTTTAAAGATAAGATAGGTGTTAAAAGAGAGGACAATCTCAGCAAATCTTACTATTTAGGCTACACAGAACCAAAAAATACACCAGATAGTGCAAGAGTAAGAACAAGTATGGATGCAAACTTACATGTAAGAAGTCCTTATGAAAAGATAAAGATTGGCATGATAGTTGATAAATTGTCAAAAGATTTTATCGTTAAGTGTTCGGCGTGTCATAACGATTATGCAAATGGAATTATAGGACCGTCACTTTTGGGTAAAGATGCGTCTTTTATAGCAAAAAAGATAGCACTTTTTAAAACAGATAAAAATGCAAATATCTTAATGAGTGCTTTAGTTAAACAGATGGATGATGCTGAGATACTAAAACTTGCAAATGAGATTGAAGCTTTCAATAAAAAAATCAAAGAGGTACAAGGAGAGAGTAAATGAAAAATATTATTGTAGGAATATTAACAGCTGGGATTATAGCTCTTATGGTTATGACTGCTATGCGTGGACATGCTTGGCAAGGTGGTGAAGCTGGACATATTATTGAAAATATAGGAAATAAAACTAATGCCTCTGCAAATAATGAACAAGCAAAAGCAGAAGATGATCGTAAAATTGAACAAGATAAGTTAAAAGCACTTCGTGATAAAGCCGGTAACGTCGGTAAATTTAAGGTCTCTGATGATTTTAAACAAAAATGTGCTTCATGTCATGGAATGAACGGTGAAGGTATTATAGGTCCAAAACTTATAGGTCAATCTAGTGATGTTATATATAAAAAGCTTATGGATTATAAGAGTGGACGTAAAGAGAACCTTGTTATGAAAGGTCTTTTGCTTAGTTTGGATAAAGATAAACTTAAAGAGCTTTCAATAGAGATTGGTGAATTTGAGCAGAGAGCTAAAGCACTTAAATAGGGGATATTTATGGATCAGTATAACACAAGAGCAACGATAAAAAATACCTCTTTTTTATCGACATTTACTACAAAAACAAAAGAGGGTAAGAGTAAGCTTAGTTATCGTGCTAAGCGTTGGGTGCTTATTGTTGCAATCCATCTTACTTTCTTTTTATCTTTTTTTATAGATATTCAGATGTTAGAGGGAACATTAAACGGTTCTCGTTTTTTGGGATTTCATCTTATTGATCTCTTTTCTACTATGGAGATGTTTTTAGCTACTCACCATCTGCATATAAATATTATTATAGGCTCTGTAACCATATTGACGGTATATCTGATAATTGGCGGAAGAACATACTGCTCTTGGGTCTGTCCGTACGGTCTTATCAGTGAAATCGGGGAAAAATTTCATAATACTTTAGTAAAGAAAAAGATTATAAAAAGTCGTGAATTCGATCATAGAGTTCGTTATATATTTTGGGTTATTTTTCTTACTTTATCATTTACTAGCGGTTATATGGTTTTTGAAACATTTAATGTTGTCGGAATATTGAGTAGATTTATCGCTTATGGTTGGACTGTTGCGTTAGCGTGGGTTGTGGCTGTATTTTTGATAGAGGTATTTTTCTCTCGCCGTGCTTGGTGTCGTTATGTCTGCCCCGTAGGAACAACTTATGGTCTTATAGGACCTATCAGTGCTACTCGTATAGAGTGGAATGATAACTGTGATCACTGTATGGTATGTCATGATGTCTGTTTTGAAAATCAGGTGTTAGAGATTACAAAAGCAAAATATGACAAACAGCGTGAAGAAGATGGTATAAAAAAAGAGTTTATCACTGGTGCAGACTGTACTTTGTGCGGTAGATGTGTAGATGTCTGTCACGAAGATGCACTAAATTTTGAATTTAGGTTGAAATCAATAGTATGATAAAAATTAATAATCTTACAAAAAAATTTGGAAAAACTGTATCTTTAAATGGTGTTAGTATAGAGTTTAACAAAAATGATGCAATTGCACTTATGGGTGCAAACGGTGCAGGTAAGACAACTCTGATTCGTCTTATTTTAGGCTATTATCATGCAAATAGCGGCAGCGTGAGCGTTAATGGAATGAATCCTATTAAAAACAGACAAAAAATTCTGCAACATGTCAGTTTTGTACCACAGTTACCGCCTCCTATTAAGCTCTCATTGAAAGAACTTATGGATTATGTATGTAGTTCTAGTGATATTGTTCGTGATGATATTTTTCATTATGCAAAAGAGATGGAGTTTGAACTTCATCCAAATCTAAATAAATCTTTTTTCAAACTCTCAGGCGGAATGAAACAGAAGATGTTAATAGCTATATCTTTAGCTAAAAAAAGTGATATTTTAATTTATGATGAACCAACTGCAAATCTTGACCCAAAAGCTAGAGATAATTTTTATCGTCTTTTAAAGACAGATGAGCAAGATAAACTGGCACTGTTTGTAACACACCGTATAGAAGAGGTAAAAGAGATAGTAAATCGTGAAATCTACATGGATTTAGGCTCAATTGTATCGGATAAAAATGTTTAAAATCACTTTTATTTTATTTGCTGTTTTATTTTTTAACGGATGTGAAAAAACATCTTCTAATGATGTTAAAAAAGTTCACTGGGATAGAGATATGTGTGAACGCTGTAAGATGGTGCTGAGTGATAGAAATCATGCCGTGCAGGTTACAAATCCAGCTACATCAAAAGTATATATGTTTGATGATATAGGCTGTATGATATTATGGTTTGATGAAGAGCATATCTCTTGGAAAGATAGTGCTGTTATCTGGGTCAGAGATATTGATAGCGGAGAGTGGATAGATGCGAGAAAAGCATTTTATGACACCTCTAGCTTAACACCGATGAGTTACGGTATTGGAGCTCATAAAGATAAATCTAGTATCAAAAAAGGTGAAAAAGTTTTGACATACGATACTATCAAACCGTATATTATAAAAATTGAAAATCTACTAAATAAGAAGAGTCATTAAATGAAAAATCTATTTTTAATTGCATATTTGGATTTAAAAGAGTCTATTAGAGCTAGATGGTTTCTTATCTACTCTTTTGTTTTTGGAGGTCTGATAGCTCTGTTTTTTATAGCAGGGATTACAGAGTCTCAAGTGATGGGTTTTAGTGGTCTTAGTCGTCTGCTTTTGATGTATATTCAGGTAACTATAATAATACTTCCTATCTTTATACTTATAACAACGGTACGCTCTATTTCAGGTGATAGAGATAGCCATATCTTAGAGTATATGTTATCTTTTCCTATCTCTTTAGCAGAGTATTACTGGGGTAAAATGGTTGGACGTTTTATAACTGTATTTTTACCTGTATTTTTGGCAATGGTTATAGCTATTATTTATGGGTCTGTTATGGGTGTTGCTATACCTTGGGCGATATTTTTTCTATACAGTGGGCTTCTTTTTGCTTTAAGTATGGTCTTTTTAGGTATAGCATTTTTTATATCTTCTATCGTCAAATCATCAGAAATGGCTTTGGGTATCTCATTTTTTGTCTGGATATTTGCACTAGCTTTTATAGATATAGCTCTGATTAGTTTTATGCTACAAAACAGATTTAATGAGGAGCTTATTATCGCAGTCGCTCTGATAAATCCTATGGAGATTTTTAGAGTAGCAGCCATTAGCCTTTTTGATCCTGAACTTACTGTGATGGGTCCCGTTGCATTTTATATCTTAGATACTATATCTCAGCCTATATTTGTACTTATATCTATAGTATATCCTATAGGTTTGGGTACTCTGTTTGCTTATTTTGGGTATAAAGTATTTTCAAAAAAAGATCTAGTTTAAAGGAAAAAACAGTGATTAAAACAGTATTTTTAATATTTATGGGTGCAGTTATGCTTAACGCAGGTAGTATAGAAGTGACAAAAAAAGATAGAGGTCTTATAAGACACATGAAAGTCTATAAGTATCCAGCATGGATAGCTCGTGCTAAAACAAGAGAAAAAACGGTATATTTCAGCTCTCCGAAATCTATGTTTGAATACTACTTTCAACCGATAAAATGGACATCTTTAGGTGCAATAACTTCAAGCGATATAGTCTCTGTTACGGTAACTGATTTTAATACTCTTGAAGCTATAGATGCCAAAAAAGCATTTTATGTTTACGGTAGTAATCAGATAAGTCCTGCAGGAGATGATTTACCGGCATTTGCAACAAAACAGAGTGCTCAAGAGTTTGCTAAAAAATATAACGGAAAACGTGTGCTTAGCTTTGATGAGGTCAGTAACGCTCTGATTTTTCTTATAAACGGACGTGTCTGATTTCCAAAAATAAGAAAAACAAGGGTTAGGTAACAACTACGAATTTTCTAAACATTTAGGAACTTGCATTTCGCTTGTAAAATATCGAAACAACGAAAAGCTATACTTGTTCAAATTGTCTACCAGTCCTGCTTTTAGTGGATTTTGTTCTATGTATCGTATCAGTGTGTAAAGGTATATTTCATTAGTTACATACCACGACTTGTAGCGTCCTTGCCAAAGATGCCCGACACGATTGTATTTTTTATTAAAATAGATTGAATAGCTCATCTTAAGTTGTCTCATAAATTTTGAAAGGTTCTCTTTTTGTATCTCTATAAGAAGATGGCAGTGGTTGTTCATCAAGCAAAAATTATGCAAAGTTATTTCAAACTCCTTTGTTAAATTACACAACATCTCCTCAAATGTTTTGAAGTCTTCGACATCCAAAAATAGATCTCTTTGTTCGACTCCTCTGTTGAGGATATGATAATACCCGGGGATTTAGATTCTTGGTTTGTAATAAGAATTAAAACATGTCATATTGTCATTTTTTTCTGGATATTAATATTTCAGATACCGTGTTTTGTAATACTCTAAAATAA
>WFND01000027.1 GCA_015484575.1 Helicobacteraceae bacterium | reverse complement strand
TTATAAGGGTTTATCAAAAAAGAGAATCTTTTTTGATAAATTGGGAATTACATATCGTTTTCTTCCCACTCGTCATATGCTTTTTGCAGGTGTTTACCCATCTGATCATCAAACGCATCCCATTTTTGATAATCTTTTAATCTTTTAACTACGCGATCTTTAATTTCGTATGTCTCAACATCATCTTTATAAGCTTTACCCGCTTCATCTACAATTATTTTCATGTAATTTAAGAATGGATCTATAGTTTCATGCATTTTTCCTGATGGTCCATGTCCCGGAACATACAACTTTAACTCTTTCTCTTTTTCTATATCTTCTAATAATTTTATATCTCCCATTATACTAGAAGAGTCGTCAAATGCACCAAATCTACTTTTCATAAGGTTGTCGCCTAGAAACATTGTTTGAGAATTTAGGTGTGTTATTACAATATCTGTATCAGTATGAGCACGTTGAGGGTGTCTTATAAGAAACTTCTCGCCATCTATCGTTAATAGTTTTCCGCCTTTTAACTCTCTATTTGGATATGGAAATTCATTATTTGTTCCATCAAGATTTTTAGATAATCTTTGTAAAATAGAGAACCACTTATCAGCTTCACCATTTTTTACCGCTTTTATCATATTTGGATGAGCAAAGATAAGCATATTTGGATATTTTTCTAAAAGTGCTTTATTTGCAAACCAGTGATCTCCATGTTTGTGTGTGTTTATTGAAGCTACTATCGGTTTGTCACTTATTCTCTCTATTTGAGCTAATATCTTTTTACCAACATTGTAGTTTCCGCCCGGGTCTATTACGATTAGACTGTGTGCTGCTTCAATAACAGTAGGATTGTTCATGAATCCTTCATTTTCTACACTTGGATTCATTGGTGGTCCGTGCATTATATAGACATTTGCATGGTCTTTTTTAAATTCAAATGTACCAAGGTTTCCTAAAGTAAACCCTTTAGTTGCCTTTTTTGTTACAGTTGAAGGTTTTTTAATATCAGTAAGTGATATTGCACCTGAATTCGATACGAATAAAATCAATGAAGCGATTAAGCTAAATAAAATTTTTTTCATTTTTTTCTCCTATTTTAATTTTTTTCTTCGTTTAGAAGATAAATATTATCACCTTTTGAGATGACTGCTTCTTTAATAACTTTTGCAAAAATACCTCTATCATCTTTTAGTATCTCTGGAAGTTTAGAATCAACTTTTGCTAAGCTATTGCATAATGTACAGTTTTGACTTATCTCTAAAATAAGCCCACCTATCTGTAATTTTGCACCCGGCTTGAGATGATAGGGGTTGTAATCTATAAGCAGATTCTCACCGAGTGAGCTGTAGTGTGCCTCTATATTGTGTTTTTTAGCTAGGTTATAGCTGTATATTGATGCTATCAAAACAGACCGCTGTATATTTTTATTATAATATTTATCTTCTACAACACCTTTTTTGTCAAGGGATAGTTCCTCCGTATTTACTCTACCGTTATCTGTAGAATAAAACAGCTCCAATATTTTTCCGACTTTAGACTTTGACATCATAATCCTGTTTTTAATTTTGAGGTATTACTACCTCTGCTTGTGCAGAGTATAGTAATAAGTAGAATTTCTACTCTTCGTCATACATCTCTAACTCTGTATATGCACCGTAAACATTAAGATAGTTAAGAAGTTTATACATCTTTTTATCTTTGAATTCAGGCAGTGTTACAGTTTTAGTAATATCATCAGCATCTACGCCGTCATCAATAGCTTTTAAAACTCTATCTTTTAATAGAGTAAAATATTTTACTGATTCATCAGTTGCGTGTTTGTCTATGATATATCCATGACCCGGAATTAGAGTTTTCCACTCTTTTGAATTAATCATTTTAAGAGCTTTTAGCTGCCCTATAACAGAACCGTCTCTGTTTGATGTTATTCTGCCGTTCATAACTAAATCACCGGCAAGAAGCAATCTGTTTTTCGGCATATATAAGAAATAATCTTCTACAGAGTGTGCTTGACCAACAGGAATATACTCAAAATCCACTCCTGATACATTGAAGCTGATAGCATTATCATATGATGCATCTACTTTAATGATTTTAGTACCTTTGATAGCGTTTTTACTTAGAGTTTTAAACATTCTAGTTTTAACACCATCATGATAGTTTTCATTAACAGATTTTGGACCTATTATCTCAGCTGAAAAAGCATCTTTGTAGTAATTGTTACCAAGCCAGTGATCATCATGTTCATGGCTTAATATGACATACTTAACAGGCAGTTTTGCAATCTTACTCATAGCAGCGTATGCCTGTTTGGCAAATACATATGATGGACCGCTGTCCCATAACACCCAGCTGTCATCTGTTTTGATGTAACAACTATTTGACATATTTCCACCATTGGCTTTTGTCGGTCTCTCTAATGCACCAAAGAAACACCACACATTTGAGCTAACCTGTTTTGGCTTTAAATTGTAGTTAAATTCAGAAGAGTTATCTTTTGCATTTATCTTCGCTTTCATAGCCTTTGCCACTTCTTGTATAGCTTTTACGGCAGCAATAGCTTTCTCATCAACTTCTTTTACTGTTGCTACTTTTTCGATAGCTTGTACTGCTTGTACTGCATTGTTAGAAACTTTTTTCACAGGTGTTAGTGTGTCGTTTACCTTTTTCACAGGAGTTACCGGAGTTACGCTCTGAGTAACAGGGGTAACTTTTCTTACAGTTTGTTGTTTAGGAGTTGAAGCAACCTCTTTTTTAGTGTTTACAATTTCTTGTGTAGGAGCCTCAACAGCTTCTTCTTCAACAGTAGCTTCTTCATCTTCATCTTCGTCATACATCTCTAACTCTGTATATGCACCGTAAACATTAAGATAGTTAAGAAGTTTATACATCTTTTTATCTTTGAATTCAGGCAGTGTTACAGTTTTAGTAATATCATCAGCTTCTACGCCGTCATCAATGGCTTTAAGAACTCTCTCTTTAAGAAGCGTAAAGTAAAGCGTTGACTCATCAGCAGCAGTCTCGTCAGTAATATATCCATGACCCGGAACTAATATAGACCAATCTTCAGATTTTATCTTTTTGAGTGCTTTTAATGAACCGATAACCGAACCGTCTCTGTTTGAAGTTATTCTTCCGTTCATAACAGCATCAGCAGCTAACATCACTTTTTTCTCAGGCATATACAGACAGTAATCCTCTTCAGAGTGAGCTTGTCCCAATGGAATGTATTCCATCTTGACTCCACCAATCTCAAGTTTTTTACCTTTTGGATAGGTCTCATCCATCTTAACAATTTCTGTACCTGCAATATCATTAGGGTCTAATGTTTTAAACATCCTAGTTTTATCGCCTTTATGGTACTTTTTATTAATGAGTACAGGACCAATTATTTTAGCTCCAAATCTCTCTTTATAATAACCGGCACCTAACCAGTGATCATCATGCTCATGAGAAATAATAACCGTGCTTACAGGAAGTTGTGCTATCTTACTCATCGCAGCATATGCTTGTTTAGCAAATTTATATGATGCACCCGCATCCCATAATACCCAGCTGTTGTTTGTCTGAATATAACAGCTATTTGACATAAAACCTGCATTGGCTTTAGTTGGTCTGTCTAATGCTCCGAAGATACACCAGACGCCATCAGCTACCTTTTTTGGTCTTATATTAAAATTATGTTCTGTTTTTTTTTCAGGATAATCAGTAATCGTTATTGAGTTTTGTATTTCAGCATATGTTGGAGTATTACTGTCAGATGTCGCCTCTTTGGGAGGATAATCAGTAATTGTTATTGAGTTTTGTATTTCAGCATATGTTGGAGTACTACTATTAGATGTGGCTTTTTTAGTAGTTGAGTTTTGTATTTCAGAGTATGAAATAGCACTACTGTTGGATACAGTTAGTGCTAATAAGACAAATACTATTGCAATAAATTTTTTTTGCATAGTTATTCCTATCTTTTATTTGATTTTTGCTTTTTTAGACTCTTTTTTTCCATTATTATCAACTGTAGTAATCTCTAATTTATCACCTTTTTTACCACCTTTGAATTCAAATTTGAAAAGAGGGTTTTTAGAAACAAATCCACTTGTTGTAACTTCATATACTACCGCACCGTTATATACAGCTGTGATTTGAGTTATGAACTCAGATTTGATTTTTTTCTTTTTAGCTTCTTCAGGACCCGCCATCGGGTTTTTGAACATCATTTTTACTTTAGTTATATCACCTTTTGCTTTTGCTTTTACCTTCATAATAATCCTTTTTTATTTTGTTTTGTTTTTTTACTATATAATTAAATGGAGTGGGGGAGATAAATCAACCTCCACAACCACCAATAGAAACTTCTACATTTCTAGATGTTGTATATAGTGTTCCATCTTTACCTTTAGCTACCACTGTAACTTTAGATGTTTTTCTCATCTTCATTCTAAGGTCATAGTTAACAATTCCATTTGCCGGAACTGTAAATACAGCTACCGCACTTCTTGGATTTGCATCTTGAAAAAGTGCAACTGACTCTAAGTCCAGGCTACTTTTGATATTGATAGGAATTGAACCACCGTTTTCTGCCAATTTTGGTGCTTTTAGCTTAAGATCTTTGCTCTCTTTAAGACCACCTGTTCCGTATAGCTCTTTAATTGCTGATGCAGAATCTACCGCTTCCCATGCTTTTGGTTTCGTAGCTCTAAAATCCACTGCACTTAAATCTGTTTTTGATGCAACGACTGCAGCAAATGCTGCAAGTCCCATTCCTAAAAATTTTCTTCTATCCATCTTTTTTCCTTTTTTTAGTGTTTTTTACTTGAATTTATCATAAATTCAACTATAGTCTGAATTTGACTATTTGTTAAGTCAGGGTTACCGCCTTTAGGTGGCATTCCTCCTACACCGTCCATAGCATTATGAACAACTTTGTCAAAGCCTTTTGCCGTTACATCGTTCCAAGCTTCAACATTACCTACACGTGGAGCACCCATGTTGTCATTACCATGGCACACTTTACAGTTTGCATCATAAAGTTTTTCACCTTTTGATATGCTTTTATTTTCCACTTCAGGCGGTAAATCTCTAATAGTTGAGTAAGGAGGTACTACATCAGAGATTTCATGACCAATTCTCATTAGTGTAGCTTCTTTTCCATCCATACCCGGATCTTTACAGTTACTCATACATCTAGTACCCGCACCGATATTTTTAGCACGATCTGCAAAAAACGCTCTCATGTGCTCTACACCGTCAGGACCGTCAATATCTGGATAAAATCCTTTTGCATTAGGCATTTTGACTTTTAAGATATTGTCTTTGTTTAGTACAAAGTCATCATCTAATGATTTACCGTCTATTTTTAAATCATTTACAGATAATAGATAGGCAGTTATTGCATATACTTCATTGTCTGTTAAACTTTTTGGATGTGCATAAGGCATAGCATCTTTTATATACCATAAAAGAGTAGTGACTTTTGGCCAATATGTCCCAATAGTTCTCTTTGGAGCATCCATACCGGGATGTAATCTCTGGTTTGTAAGTGAAGCTATATCTCCACCTGAAAGTGTTGGATAGCCCACGCCTCCGGCACCAAATTCACCATGACATGAAGCACACTGCTCTTCAAAAAGATCATCACCTTCTTCAACACTTCCTTCACCCTCAGGTAAGCCTGTACCATCTGGCATGATGTCTGTATCCCAAGCTTTTAACTCATTTGCGGTAGGGACTCTACCGTAATTAATGCCTTTTGTACTCTGCTCGTTTATACGATAAGCGGTGTACATACCATCTGCTCTTGGATAGATAACACCACCGTCAACAGCACCCATTTTTGATGCGTAGATACCCGGTTGATTGGTGCAGTACTGTAACTTATCTCCAGCTTTTAGGTTTTTTGTATTACCTATGAAATTTGCCTCTTTGATAGAGCTAAATCCCAATTTATCGGTAATTTTTTCTAAAGTATCACCCGGCTTAACAGTATATGTAGCACCTAATAGAAGAGTAGAACTTAATGCCAATGCAACACTAGCGGTCACTAATTTACGATCGAATTTGAACATTGTTCACCTCCCCATTTGATTTCACTTCCCAAGTACATATTGAGTTTCTGTGGTAAACACCTTCAACTCCGATAACTTTTTTCTCTTGGTTAACTGTAGGCTGAACATTTTTACTATCATCGACAGCACGACTTTGAAGTAGCAGAGGTTTTCCTTCATACTTGTACATATAAGAGAATCTAGTCCAAGATTTTGGTAATACTAAACCTTTTAAACTAGCTTCAGTCCAATTTTTTCCACCATCAAAAGAGATATCTACATTTGTGATAGTTCCATGACCGCTCCATGCTAGACCTTCAATTTCAACCAAATCACCTACTTCAAGATCTGTCCAAGGTTTTTCCGGACAAGGTGATGTTATGATAGAATTAACTTCAAGTGGATAGAAATGTTGGATAGCTTTACCACTTGCCGTAAGTACTGTATATTTAGATGTCTCCTCTTTAGCATACCATGGTCTATCGCTAAATTCCAATCTTCTTAGCCATTTAACGCACAGGTTTGCTTCCCAGCCCGGTAGTAACAGACGTACGGGATAGCCTTGTTCAGGACGTAATGCTTCGCCGTTTTGCGCCCAAACAATCATCGCATCATCTAAAGCTTTTTCAACAGGAACGGAACGACCCATTTCAGAACCGTCACTACCTTCTGCTAACATCCATTTTGCTTCTGGCTTAAGACCAAGCTCATCAAGAATAACTTTTAAACGAACACCGGTCCACTCAGCATTACTCATCATACCTTTTACAAACTGTAAAGAGTTAAACTGCGGACCTTTCCATTCGGCTGCACCATTTGAAGGGCACTCTATGAAGTGAATCTGACTTTCGCTAGGATATTTTTTTAGCTCATCCAATGTAAGAACAATAGGCTTCTCAACAAGTCCATGTATCATAAGTCTATATTTATTTGGATCAACCTGTGCAACACCGTTGTGTG
>WFND01000026.1 GCA_015484575.1 Helicobacteraceae bacterium | reverse complement strand
TTCACAATCTCCCACTGTATGGCGTTGGTATCTTGAAACTCATCGACCATGATATAGCGGTAGTCTGTCTCTACTTTAGAGATAATCTTAGCTGCCTCTTGTATGATGGTGTCAAAGTCTGTTCCATTCACCTCAGCCAAAGCCGCATCATAGCTCTGTTTTATCGCCTGTAAAATTCTTCTAAAACGCTCTATAATCTCCACAAAACGTGCCTCTTGAGTGGCATCTACCTCACAAAAATAACTTACAAGCTTCTCAAGCTTTTTCTTAACGCTATCACTAATAGGAAACTTCTTAACACCCAAACTCTTTGGCACACCGAGTGCTTCTGCAAAAGGGGTGAATTTTTGAGCACTAAAAGAGTAAAAGCTACTTACAAACTGCTCAAAAGCTTCATAGCGTTGATCGTTCTCTAACTCTTCTAGAGCAGAGGCTATCTCCTCTTCTAAAGGCTCTAAAAAGGTACTGACTAATAGTGCTTTAATAGCATCACCATGACCATGAACATAGTGATCAAAAGAGGCTCTAAACTGATGCGAAAAAACATACTGCTTGATTAAAGCCTGAGACTTATAGAGAGAGACATGTCGTGTCACATCAAGAATATCATCCCTGTAAACATAACTGTTAATGACTTTAAAATAGACCTCGTTAAAAATTCTATTTTTGTTATCATCATTGAGTACCTCTAAATTTCCATCCACCTTAGCCACATCACTGTGGCGTTTCAAAATATTAAGACAAAAGCCATGAATAGTGGTAATATTCGCCTCTGCTATCTCCTGCTGGGCCTTATTTAGTCGTTCTTGAACATAGGTGACATCATCACATTCATCAAAAGCCATATCTATAGAGTGATAGTCTCCATCTTTTGTGTTAAGAGTAGAAAAGGAGCATATTTTATTGATCAGCTCAAAAATACGATCCTTCATCTCAAGCGCTGCCGCCTCCGTATAAGTAATCGTCACAATCTGCTCTAAGTCCGCTTTTCTCTCATGACGTTCATCAAACAACTGCCCTTGACCAGCCTCCTCAATAAAAAAGTCAAACCCCAAAAGGATATTAATAAAACGACGAGAGAGGGTATAGGTCTTACCACTACCCGCACCTGCGCTGATAGCAAATGATTTTTGGATGGTAAATTTATTGATGCTCATTAAAAATATCCTTTTTAAATTGATGTTGCATGGAACCTTGCGTCAACACTTTCAAGTCAACGGTAATAATTTGTAATCTTTTCTTTTCTGATGGTCTTGTTGGATTTTTATCTTTTAAAAAGACAAACGCTTTAGTATCTAAATCTTCTCCCTCGACCTTTGGCACAAAGAGATAAGCCGTATCTCGACAATCATAATAGTGCAGATAACTAAATATCTGATAGCTTTTTTGCTAAAGTTGTTTTGCCTGATGCTGTAACACTATGCATGATAATAGCTATTTTTATGTTATTTAGTTCCTATAATGATATCTATTAAAATCGTACCAATCTGTTTTTGGATCGAATGATATTCGTTGGGTAGGATTCGTATGATATGATCTGAGAGAAAATGTTTGGCTTTTCCACTTGCAACTTTAGTGTTGTTTTCCTGATCCCAAACATAATTCAGATGCTTATCTGGGTCTATTGATGACCTTGTGTCCAACAATGCATCATACAGATTATACTCTTCAATCATCATTTTTAAAATATGTTCTTTTACACCATGTGCATCAGGTTTTTCCTCACTGACTTTTTGGGAGGCAACATGTTGTTCGAGTTCTCGAGGGTCGAGAGTAATGAAAACTACTTGGTAATCATATTTTCTTGCTAAAGAAGTATATGGCTCTGTTTCCCAAGGAGATAAGTTAGTGTTGTCGCATATAACTACTGAGATGTCTCTTTGTAAGCTCGATTTGAACTCTGCCAAGTTTTTTTCATGATATGTTCCTAGTTTATCTATATCAAAAACATATTTTCCATTTGTCATAAAGAATTCGTCTGTTGAATGAAGAGCAACATCTATACCGTTACGTTGCAGATCTTTAATAATACAATTTGTAATAGTAGTTTTGCCACTACCTGGCACTGCACGGTTTATGATTACTGTTTTTTTAATCATCACTTACACCTAAGACCGTAATACTTTGGGTTGCTTCTATATTGCCATATAAGTACATTCTTAAAGCATATAATAAATCTGGAGTATCTTTAAAAGTATTAGATTTTACTAAATCAAATTGTAATCTAGTTTTTATCTTAATATCATTATTGACAACATATTGCATTATTTCATCAATTAAAATAATAAATTGTTGAGTTAAAATATCATCTAGACAAAGAGTATGAATATTTTATGAGAAATGGAAAATATGTTTTTGACATAGAAAAACTAGGCACATATCATGAAAAAAATTTTGTAGAGTTCAAATCGAGCTTACAAAGAGGTACCTCAGTAGTTATATGCGACAACACTAACTTATCTCCTTGGGAAACCGAGCCATATACTTCTTTAGCAAGAAAATATGATTACCAAATAGTTTTCATTACTCTCGACCCTCGGGAACTCGAACAACATGTTGCCTCCCAAAAAATCACTGAGGAAAAACCTGATGCCCATGGTGTAAAAGAACATATTTTAAAAATGATGATTGAAGAGTATAATCT
>WFND01000025.1 GCA_015484575.1 Helicobacteraceae bacterium | reverse complement strand
GGACACGCTCCAACACTTTTTGCTGCATTTTTATATTTTGATTTTTCATTTATGGTTTGGACTATGCTAGGTCCACTTTCAACAGAGATAGCAGAAGCACTGGCTGTATCAGGATTTACTATGACTCCTTCACAAAAAGCGACTCTTCTTGCTATACCTATTCTTTCTGGTGCTTTGCTCCGCGTTTTGTTAGGTTTTGGAGTTGATAAGTTTGGTGCTAAAAAGACTGCGTTAATGTCACAAGCTGTTGTTATCTCTGTACTATTTTATGCATTTATGCGTGGTGCTTCTATAACATATAACGAACTGCTTGTTGTAGCACTCGGTCTCGGTTTTGCAGGAGCTTCATTTGCCGTGGCTCTTCCTCAGGCAGGACAGTGGTATCCACCAAAATTACAAGGTATCGTACTTGGAATTGCCGGAGCTGGAAATATAGGTGTTGTTCTAGATTTCCTATTTGCACCAAAGATTGCAGAAAATTGGGGTTGGGAAGCTGTATTTTTAGTTGGCGGTACTTTATCATCTATTATTTTTATTACATATATGTTTATGGCAAAAGATGCTCCATCTTCTGTCTATAAGGCCAATCCTAAAAAAATAAAAGATTATATAAAACTACTTAAAGACAAAGATACTTGGTGGTTTAATCTATTTTACGCCGTAAGCTTCGGTGGATTTGTCGGGTTTGCAGGATATATGAAGGTATATTTGATGAATACATATCAAGCAGATATGTCTGCCTTTGGTATTGATATGTTAGACGAGGGAAATGTTAAAGTTATCGCCGGATATTTTGGTGCTTTGTGTATATTTGCAGGTGCGATACTTCGTCCAGTAGGTGGCTCTGTTGCAGATAAGATGGGTGGTGTTAAGTCTCTTTATCTCTTCTACGGTGCGGTAGCTCTTTTGGTTTTACTCAATGCAACCATACAACTACCGTTTGCGGCAGCCATCTTTATACTGTTTTTAATCATGGCAAATCTCGGTATGGCAAATGGTGCAGTGTTTCAACTTGTACCGCAACGTTTCGGTAAAGATATAGGAATTATGACGGGTATTATCGGTGCTGCAGGTGGTATCGGTGGATTTTTACTTATTAAAACTCTCGGTTGGTCTAAAGGTGCATTTGATGGTTACAGTGCAGGATTTTTTATA
Organism: Helicobacteraceae bacterium; assembly: GCA_015484575.1. Taxonomy (GTDB): domain Bacteria; phylum Campylobacterota; class Campylobacteria; order Campylobacterales; family Sulfurimonadaceae; genus S010-53. The sequence continues at coordinate 3,795 of WFND01000025.1, read as the reverse complement.
TTTGCTGCTATTGTTATTGTCGCTATCTCTGGTATCTCAATGGTTAAAACTCGCTGGAGAACAACATGGGGAGCTGCCGCCGGTGGACGTATATAGTTTAACTATTTCATGAGACTTACTCATGAAATAGTTGGGGTATTACTAGATTTTACCGTCTAAGTGATCAGCCAATCTCTGCAATTTAGCTCTATAAGCATCCGCATCAAAATCTTTTATACGTGATACTCCGTCTGCTACCGCTGCTTCTGCTACCGCTGATGCAACATATACCAATACTCTTCTATCAAATGGAGAAGGAATTATATACTCTGAACCAAAAGTCATATCTGTACGATTATGTGCTTTTTGAACATGCTCTGGAACCGGCTCTTTAGCTAATGAAGCCAGAGCACGTGAAGCTGCCATTTTCATATTTTCAGTAATCTTTGTAGCTCTTACATCCAACGCACCTCTAAAGATTTGAGGGAAACCTAAAACGTTATTTACCTGATTAGAAAAATCACTTCTTCCCGTACCGATAATCACATCCGGTCTAACCTCTTTAGCTAAAGGAGGCATTATTTCAGGAGTTGGATTTGCACAGGCAAAAATGATAGGATCTTTTGCCATAGTTTTAACCATATCTTGGCTTACTAAATCTGGACCACTAAGACCCAAAATCATATCTGCATTTTTACAAGCATCTTCTAGTGTTCTATCAGGTGTATCAAATGCAAACATTTTTTTATATTTATTTAAATCATCTCTACCGCTGTGGATAACACCTTTTGAGTCTAGCATAGTGATATTTTCTACACCAAGAGCTTTGTACATACTTGCACACGCTATACCACTAGCTCCAGCTCCAATAACAACAACTTTTAGATTCTTAGCCTCTTTTCCGCTCATATCAAGAACATTGATAAGACCTGCTGTTGTAATAACTGCCGTACCGTGTTGATCATCATGAAAAACCGGAACATCGCAGATCTCTTTTAATCTATCTTCTATCTCAAAACATCTTGGAGCTGAAATATCTTCTAAATTAATTCCACCAAAACTATCCGCCATAGCAGCAACAATTTTGATAATCTCTTCAGTATCTTTTGTATTTAACTCAATATCTATTGCATCAACATCGGCAAAAGTTTTAAATAAAACTCCTTTACCTTCCATGACCGGCTTACCTGCCAAATGACCAATGTCACCGAGTCCTAAAACAGCAGTTCCATCACTGACAACAGCTACAAGATTACCTTTGTTAGTATAGTCATACGCTTTATCAATATCTTTTTCAATTTCAAGACAAGGGAAAGCAACACCGGGGCTATAAGCCATAGAAAGTTCTTTTTCTGTATTACACGCTTTTGTTAAAAGTGTTCCTGTTTTACCATTTGTATCAAACTCACCTTGGGCTTTATGATACTCTAATGATTCCTCTTCAAATGATAAATTTTCTGCCATTTGAGATCCTTTTTTTTAATATGGTGTAATTATATAGTTTTTAACTAAATTGTTCACTTGCAATTTAGAAATTGGCTAATAAAGAGTTTTTTTGTTACAATTAAACACTTACATGTAAAGGCATTAGAAAAGATGTTAAAAATTTCAGCTTCACAATTTATCTTGCCAAAATCTGCAAATACCAAAGGTGATGATGCCTGTGCATATGAGATTATAGACAGTGAATTTCTTGTTGGTGTTTTATGTGATGGTGTCGGTAGTGCAAAACGTGGGGGTGCGGCAGCAAGACAGAGTGTTAAATTTTTTATAGAGCAGTTTAAGACACGTCCGAAAAACTGGAGTATAGAGAAGACTCTTGTCACTTTTACCAAACATATAAACCGTCTGCTTTTCAAAGAGTCAATGACACAGTATGAGCAGATAGAACTCTTAACAACTCTTAGCGTAGCCGTTGTTTATGCCGATAAGCTATACACTCTAAATCTTGGAGATTCTCACATATATCTACAAAGAGATAACACTCTGACTCTTCTTAGTACAGACCATGTAATGGATGAGGAAAATATGAGTCATGTGCTAACTCAAGCGTGTGGTTTAAGTGAAAATGTGGAAGTGGAGGTAAAAGTTACAGATATAAAAGATGGAGACAAACTTATTTTATGCAGTGACGGAGTTTACAACCTTATAAGTGATGAAGACCTAAACGAAGAGATTTCAAAGGGTTTAAGTGCAAAATTGATAGTAAAATCCATAACCAAAGAGCATAAAGATAATGAACGAGACGATGCCTCTTTACAGATATTTACTATTAAAGAGCTTAGCAAGATATGTGCTTTAAAAAATCTAAATTTACCGATACCGAAAACCTTAAAAAAGGGTGATATTATTGATGGTTATAAGCTTATTGAGAGTATGATGACGCACAATCGTATCTGGAAAGTTCGTAAAAAAGATACATATCTTGTTATGAAGTTTCCTTTAAATGCAGATGATGAGCAGTCATTAGATGAATTTGTTCGTGAAGCTTGGTATGCAAAACAGATACACCACCGATCATTTGGAAATGCTTGGATACCAGAGAAGAGAACCTCTCGTTACTATCTTATGGAACTTATTGAGGGAAATAATTTAGAAAAGTTTTTGCACGGTAAACATCTATCTATAGATAATGCTATCGCATTAGCAAAATTTTTACACAAAGCAGAAGCACATCTTCTGCATTTAGGTCTAGTTCATGGTGATATAAAACCTGAAAATATTATAGTTTACAGAGAAGCAAATTCAGCAGGAACCGTATTTAAGATGGTAGATTTTGGCTCTATCGTAGAGATATTTTCAACAGACTCAAGAGCAGGAACCCCGACATATCTTGCACCAGAGCGTTTTACAGGTTCAAATATCAATGAATCTACAGAAATTTTCTCTATAGGTGTGACTCTCTACTGGGCGTTGAGTGGAAAATACCCTTACGGGGAGATAGAGCCGTTTCAAAATCCCTCTTTCAAAGAGGCAAAGCCACCAAGTTTTTACAATAAAAATATACCAGACTGGTTCGATTCAGTCATTATGAGAGCTATTAACATAAATCCCCAAGAGCGTTATTCACACTACAGCGAGTTTTTTTATGAGCTAAAATCACCCGAGAAAGTAAAACCCTACTTTAATAAGTCCGCTCAACTGATAGAACGTGACCCGCTAGTTTTCTACAAAAGAGCTTTTTTTACACTTTTGGCAGTAAATATAGTGATAATTATAGCTCTGATTTTTAGCACTTAAATGAGAAAAATTATATTTATATTGATATTGACAGTAACATTTTTAAATTGTAATGATGATGTCAAATCAGAGCTGGAAATTGTTGTCGGTAAATCACTGCAATCTTTAAAGCTAAAAGATCAGTTTGGAGAGTTTAAAAATATTAAAGATGATACTAAGAGAGTAATTTTTACATTTTCTAAAGATATGGGTCGTTTATGTAATGATTTTTTTAACTCAAAAGAACCTGCATTTTTAGCCAAAAAGCATACTATATTTGTTGCAGATATAAGCTCGGCACCATCTCTGATAAGAAGCATGTTTATAATAGACTTGTTGCAAAATAATGCTACATCATAAACTTTACACATCTGTTCATAATCAAGGCAACATGACGCAGGAGTAGCCATAGCTACTTCAAGGAGTGTTAACGCAGAGTATGGGCAGATGTGTAAAGCCCGAAGGGTAGGCTCTAAAGAAGCAATCTTGCACAAAATTTTTCATCGCCATAGCTTTTGGCTATGACTCAAAAAAAGTTTTGCACAATTTTACCTCTTTAGAGCCTATTTATGATGTAGCATTATTTTGCAACAAGTC
>WFND01000024.1 GCA_015484575.1 Helicobacteraceae bacterium | reverse complement strand
TCATCATTAAGCATTCCCGTGAAGATAATCGGTGATATGTTATACCGGTTTACAAGAGTAACACTTTGACCACTGTGTGCATCTGGTAGATTTAGATCTACTATAGAGTAGTCATAAGTCTGCTTTTGCAACAGCTCTTGAGCTTCAGTGTAAGTGTTGGCAAAGTCATATTTAAAATTTGTAAATTTATCTAAAATGTCATGCATAATTTTGCAGAGCATCTTTGAATCTTCTATTATTAATACATGTTCCATATAATATATCCTGATAAACAAGTCACTCATTATTGCCAAAGTTTACTTAAAATGTTAAATCATGCTATACTCACGTTAAAAAAAGATAACTTATGCTAGAACATTTTGAAATATTAAATTTGGATAAGAAGCCTCTTTTAGTAGCACTAGAGAGTTCATATATAGATGATGCACCACTACAGGAGTATCCTTGGTTGTTATGGCTGTTCATTAAGCTTAAAAAAGTAGAAGACGACGGTCTTTGGAGTGAAAAAGAGCAAGAAGATTTATTGCAGATTATTGATAAGTTGCAAGGTGAGTATGAGAGTATAGATGTACAACATGTTGGATATAAAGTTCAAGAAGGTTGGTTAGAACTGTATTATTATGCACCGCAGGGTAAGAGATTTCAAACTATCGCTTCTGACATTTTAAAACCTTACGGCTATGTTTTTGAGACAGGCTCAGTTAGAGATAGCAAATGGGATAACTACCGCTATGAACTATATCCAAACCATAAGACAATTTTATATATACAGAGTATGGAGACGATAAATGCCCTAAAAGATGAAGAAGATGACTTATCAAAAGAGAGAGGGTGTGAACATTATCTCTTTTTTCAACTAGACTCACAAAGACAAAGAGTCATAGATAAGCTTGAAGATATGGGCTTTACATGTAAAGAAGAGACATATAACTCAAAAGAGGAGTTCGCTTACGGAGCGGTTATGGTTAAATCACATAATGTACAAGAGGAGACTATCCATCAGATAGTAGATGAACTAGATGAACTTGCCACAAAAGAGCATGGTATTTATGAGGGTTGGAGTACTACTGTAGCATTATGAAAAAACTATTTTCTATAAAAGGATTTGCTCCATATCTCGTGGCTATTTTTTTAAATGCTTTTACAGATTTAGGTCATAAGATAATTATTCAAAATACTATATTTAAAGTATATGATGATCAGATGCAAGTTATGCTTACGGCAGTTGTAAATGCTCTTATACTTCTGCCTTTTATCTTTTTATTTACACCATCTGGATATTTGTCTGATAAATTTGCTAAACATATCATCATAAGATATGGAGCTCTGTTTGCCATAGTCATAACGCTTTTAATCACTCTCTCATACTATATGGGATGGTTTTGGACGGCATTTTTCTTTACGTTTTTAATGGGAGCTCAAAGTGCTATATACTCTCCCGCAAAATACGGATACATAAAAGAGTTAGTTGGAGATAAGCTGATAAGCTCGGGTAATGCAGCCGTTCAGTCTGTGACTACCGTAGCTATATTGATGGGTATAATTTTTTATAGTATCTTATTTGAAAACAGTTTACATGTAAGCACTAATGAAGCTGAGATATTAAAGCAGATTGCTCCTCTGGGTTGGCTGCTGGTCGGTGGCTCTGTTATAGAGTATCTAATGACTCTGAAACTGATAAATCATCAAAAACAAGATGTTAAAAAACGCTTTGATTTTAAACATTATCGAAGTGGGTACTATCTTCGTAAAAATCTTAAAACAGCTACAAGAAAAAAAGATATATATATAGCTATCATCTCTCTTTCTATATTTTGGTCAATATCTCAAGTCGTTTTAGCCTCATTTGGAGCTTATGCAAAAACACAATTAGCCATAGAAAACACAATAATAGTTCAAGGATTAATGGCGTTAGCTGCTATTGGTATAGTTTTAGGTTCTGTTATGGCAGCCGTCATATCAAAATACTATGTCCATAAAGGGCTGATTCCTTTTGGTGGGCTGGGTCTCTCTTTTATGGTTCTACTGCTCCCTTTTACGCACTCAATCACTCTTATAGCGATAGAATTTATAACATTTGGTCTTTTTGCAGGACTCTTTATAGTTCCTTTAAACGCATATATTCAACACGCTTCACCTCCTGTTCATCTAGGAACTATACTGGCGGCAAATAACTTTATACAAAATATTTTTATGTTCTCGTTTTTGATTTTAATTACACTCTTCTCTTATTACGGTATCTCTACCAAATCACTCTTTTACATCATGTTTTTAATAGGTATAATTATGAGTATCTATCTGTTAAAACGTTATCTTGTTATGTTTATCTGGTTGATTGGAGTATCTATTTTAAAGATAAGATATAAAATTATCTATAAAGGTCTTGAAAATATACCAAAAGAGGGAGGAGCTTTGCTTCTTGGCAATCATATCAGCTGGATGGATTGGGTACTTGTTCAAGAGCCTATAGAGAGACGGATACGTTTTGTTATGGAGCGTAGTATATACTATTGGAAAAGTACGCACTGGATGTGGAAACTTGGAGATGCCATCCCTATCTCCGCAAAAGCTTCCAAAGGTGCATTTACCAAAGCGAGTAAAAGTTTGGCAGCTGGAAATCTTGTAGGTTTTTATCCGGAGGGAACTATCAGCCATAGTGGAGAGATGGGGAAATTTTATCGTGGTTTTGAGCTTATGGCTAAAGATGCAAAAGGTGTCATAATTCCATATTATATAAGCGGTATATACGGCAGTTTGCTATTTTCACGTTCAAAAAAATGGTCTGTTGATGAGTACTCATGGCATAGACGTGTTGTTCGTGTAACTTTTGAAAAGCCTATGGCTCTTGAGTCAAAAGCTCAAGAGGTAAAAGAGATTATCGAAAGTATCAGAGATACATCATCTGAGATAAAATAATAATAAGAATAACACTCAAAAACGGGAAGAGATGACTTGTAAATACAAAAGGGTTAATCTTAAAAAATTTCTGATTAAATCCTCTAATTCCCAGCCATACACCAAAAAAAGCTTTTATTGAGAGCATTATCTGAAAACTGCTAAGCCCATCAGCTGAAATCTCTCCAAAAACCTGTGTAATCATATAAAGCCCTGTCGCAACAGCCAATAAAAGAGCATTTGGAACAACTTTTCTAACATGTATCATGATAGCTTCACGAGCTTTTTTATACTCCTCTTCGCTAAGAGTTTGCGGCATTTTTACCATAAATAGATTGTCAACTATTAAAAAACCGCCATAAACAAAAGCAGATAGAAGATGAATTGTGTGGATAATAGTAAATGTGATGACATACTCCTTTAAAAATTGTAATATTACTAGCTAAGTGATTAAAAGATTATGATTTATATCAAATATGTTATACTTTTTCATGCGTATTTTTATTATATTATTACTTATCACTTCGCTCTCTTTTGCGAAAGATAGACCTAAAATCGGTCTGGTTCTTAGCGGTGGCGGTGCTAGAGGCGGTGCTCATCTTGGTGTTATTAAGATGCTTGAGAAACACCATATTCCCATAGATATGATTGTAGGGACTAGTATGGGAGCATTTGTCGGTGGTCTTTACGCTTCTGGTAAAGATAGTCTTGAGATAGAAAAGCTATTAACCACAACCAAATGGAATGATTATATATCCTCCGGTTATGATAGAGAAGATATACCTTTTAGATCCAAGCAGTTTGATCGTGATTTTCCTAGTAAAATCAAACTAGGTATCAACTCTAAAGGAAAGATTGGATTTCAAACAGGTCTGTTTAGCAGACAAAATATGCTCTCACTCTTAAATGCTCAAACTTATGATGTTCGCTATGTAAATGATTTTGATAATCTTCTAATACCTTTTAGGGCGGTTGCTACGGATATTAAAAATGGAGAAGAGGTTGTTCTTAAAAGCGGTTCGCTGTCAGAGGCTATATATGCTTCCATAGCGATACCGGGAGGATTTCAACCTATAGTTATAGATGGAAAAACTCTTGTAGATGGCGGTATATCTTCAAATCTACCACTAAAAGCTATGAGAGCAATGCACCCTGATATTATAATAGTAGTCGATATAAGCACTCCGTTTGATAAAGATGTAGAGATTGACTCTTATCTTTCGGTTATAAATCAGTTAAACAATATTTTAATGAGAAAAAATGTTGAAGATACAATCTCATCAATGAAAGAAAATGAGATACTAATTACCCCGGAGTTAGGAGATATAACACCACTTGATGCAGACAGGTATCCAGAAATCATAAAAATTGGTCAAGAGAGCATTAAAAAGGTATATGATGACAAGTTAAGCACTTTAACAGTTGATAATGATACATATAGCAAGTACCTTGTAAAACATAGAACATCTTACCGTTTTGCTCCCCCGATAGTAGATAAGATAATCATAGACAATAAGACAGATGTGAGCAGTAAGCTTATCTACTCCTACTTACATGTAAAAGAGGGGAAAAGTTTAGATCTGCAAGAGTTACAGAGTGATTTAATGCAACTGTACAATCTGACTCTATTTGAAGATGTTTCATACAAGTTGGATTTTATAGATAAAAAGACGGTGCTTAAAATTACTCTGACTCCTTCATACAACTCAAATGGAATTTTACGCTTTGCATTAGGTTTTGAAGATGATTTTAACTCAAATAGCAGCTATTCGTTAGCTTTAGAATATATTATGAGATCTTTAAACAGTTATGGCGGAGAGTGGAGAACAAGAGGCTCTATCGGTAAAGAGAAGGGTGTTTATAGTGAATTTTATCAGCCTGTTAATGCTACTAGAGAGTTTTATATACGTCCATATATCTTTTATAAAGAGGAGACGATAAGTGTCGCACCCAATGCTTTATCGATACAATCTAGTGAAAAAGACAATACTTTGAAGCTAAAATCCCTAAAAAAAGGGGAGGCTTTAGCAGTTGGGTATAACATCAACTCTTCTGTACAGTTTGAGACGGGATTTGTAGCACAAACAGATGAACTATCAGCTAACTTGCTGATAGTAGATAAAAATATATCTACCGCTTCATACGCCCATATTAAAGGAGTGACAGACTCAAGATATTTTTATGCCAACTTGGTAATTGACTCTTATGATAACGCCTTTTTTCCGACAAAAGGGGATTATGGAAAAATCTCTTGGAGAAAAGAGATAAAATCTATCGGCGGAGATCTGGATTTTTCTCGTATTAGTATAGAAAATGAGTATGCCTATACTATCGGCAATCATACCGTACTGCCTAGGCTTGAGTATGTAAGTACTTATGAGGGAAAAAGTGATATTAATAATTTAGTCACCTTAGGTGGCTTTGCTAGATTGTCCGGTTATTCAAAAAATACATTTGCCGGTGACTCTTTGGGATTATTTACTCTAAATTATCGCTACAATGTATATAAAGATGCTTTTTTTGGAAGTTTTTCGGCTCCGCTTTATATTGGTGCGATGGCTGAGACCGGAACGACTTGGAACAAAAAAAATGCACCGTTTTTGGATGATTTGGTTTTTGCGGGAAATATCTATATAGCATCAGATACTATCTTAGGACCTTGTTATTTTGCTTATGGACGTTCAGACAGTACCCATGAGATGTTTTACTTCTCGTTGGGAAGAGCTTTTTAAGAGGATTTTGTATGGCAACGGTTTTGATTATAGGAGCAGGTGGAGTTGGGCGTGTTGTGACACACAAGTGTGTACAAAATGCAGATACTTTTAAAAAAATAGTTTTAGCTTCAAGAACATTAAGCAGATGTGAAGAGATTAAGAGTGAGTTGGCAGATGGTGCTATTGAGATAGAAAAAGTAGATGCAGATAATGTTTCAGAAGTTGTAGAGCTTATAAAAAAAGTCGGTGCAGATATTTTGATAAATGTTGCTCTGCCATATCAAGATTTAACGCTTATGGACGCTTGTGTAGAAGCGGGGATAGATTACCTTGATACAGCAAATTATGAACATCCGGATGAAGCAAAATTTGAGTACAAACAGCAGTGGCAAAGAGATAAAAAGTTTAAAGATGCAGGTGTTATGGCGCTGCTTGGAAGCGGGTTTGATCCGGGTGTAACAAATGTATTTTGTGCTTATGCCCAAAAACACTATTTTGATGAGATTCATTATATAGATATTTTAGATTGTAATGCCGGAGACCACGGTTACGCTTTTGCCACAAACTTTAATCCGGAGATAAATCTTCGTGAGGTCAGTGCAAACGGTCGCTACTGGGAAGAGGGCAGGTGGATAGAGACGAAACCCATGCAGATACATATCTCTTGGGATTATCCAGAGATAGGCGTTAAAGAGAGCTATCTTCTCTATCATGAAGAGATGGAATCACTTGTGAAATATATAAAAGGTCTTAAACGTATTAGATTTTTTATGACGTTTGGCGAGAGTTACCTTATGCACATGAACGTTTTGCAAAATGTCGGTATGTTGGGTATCGAGCCGATAGAGCATAAGGGAGAGAAGATAGTTCCTATTGAGTTCTTAAAAACACTTCTGCCAGACCCTGCCTCTTTGGGAGCAAGAACAAAAGGCAAAACAAATATCGGAGTAGTTTTGCAGGGCATAAAAGAGGGAGTTGAGAAAAAGATATATATCTATCAGGTTAGTGAGCATGAAAAGTGCTATGAAGAGGTAAAATCTCAAGCCGTATCATACACTACGGGAGTACCTGCTATGATAGGTGCAAAATTGATGTGTGAAAAGAGATGGCAGGGCAAAGGTGTTTACAATATGGAGCAATTTGACCCAGATTTTTTTATGAATGAGTTAAATATTCAAGGACTCCCTTGGAAAATTATAGAACTTTGATATAATTGGGAATTATTTTTAAAGGATACATATGACAATAGCCGATCTTCCACCACTGCCAAAGATAGAGATACCACAACTCCCTTTTGAAGTACCACTTCTTATGCACCCTGTAGTTGTACACTTTGCAATTGCTATTCCTATCTTAGTTCTTGTTTTAGAACTGTTTAATCTTTTCTTTAAACGCCGTGCTTTAAATGTTATAACAAGCGTTTTATTGGTTGCACTTAGTGCGATATATTTAGCACTTTACATAACAGGAAAGACAGACGGTTCTGAAGCGTACGCACTCTTTTCCGATGAAGTAAAAACAGCATTTAAAGCCCATGTACTTTTAGGAACTTACCTAATCTATTCATCAATTCTTCTGATTGTGTTTAAAGTTATGGCACTTCTATTTAAAAAGCCTTTTTTTACAGCTTTATATCTAATCATTATGATTGTATTTATAGGCGTAAACCTAAAACAGGGTAAAAGCGGAGGCGAGTTAGTATTTACTCATGGTGCCAATGTTGAAGCTCTTGCGGATGTTAAGAGTGACCAAGATGACTTAAATGATGAGATAGAAGAGATGACAGAACAGATGGACTCTCTAAAAGAGGAGATTGCTACTTTAAAAGAGGAAGCAAAAAATCTCAAATGCAAAGAGGTTCAAGAATCAACAGATGCTGTTTTAAAAGAGAGTGCTAAAACAGCTGAAGAAGATGATGTAGAAGCGATTGACAAACCTGCTGTTGAAGATAGTGCAACTCAAGAAGTTGTTGAGATTTCAGATGAGGTTACAGATACTGCACAAAAAGCAGAAGATGCCGCAAAAGAAGAGGTGAAAGCAGATGATGCAGTAGAGTCAGTTATGCAAGAGGCTAACGCAACTATTGCCAAGTAATATTGTTCTAACAACACTAAATTCAAGATATTCGCATAGTGCAATAGCACTGCGGTATCTATATGCAAATCTTCACGAGTTACAAAGCCAAGCCAAAATTTTAGAGTTT
>WFND01000023.1 GCA_015484575.1 Helicobacteraceae bacterium | reverse complement strand
GGACAGACGACGGTTTATAAAGTGGGAGACGACGGGACTTATCAGACGGGGATAGCTCGTTCGTACTCGAGAGCCAACGGTGTCGTCACCGACAACGCTACGCATCTGCAGTGGCAAGACGACTACAACGACAACGGCGGAAACATCAAGGTGGCAAACTGGAGCGATGCACAGACCTACTGCAACGCTTTGACGCTCGATGTAAAAACGGACTGGAGGCTGCCGAGCAGAAATGAGCTAATGAGCATTACGGACAAAAGTAAAGCTCATCCCTCTGTAAATACAATCTATTTTCAAAGTGTCACCTCCGACTTTTACTGGTCTTCTACTACGTACGCTTTCAATTCGAGCTATGCATGGGGTGTCCATTTCTATGATGGCAGCAACCGCAAGGACGGTAAGGCAAGCAGTTATTATGTGCGGTGTGTGCGCAGCGGACAGTAACTTTGGAAATTTGACCGATGTATTATGAAAACTTACCTATATTCCGCTCCGCTATGAATTTGACGGTCTATATCGAGAGTGTCGTTAAAGACTTCGAGAGGTATTGCATCTTAACAGCTGTTCAGACGCAAGAACAATTAATATACAATTACAGGAGCGATACATGAGAGCAATCCTTTTGATTTTGACCGCAGCTAGTCTGCTTTTTGGTGCATACACAAGAGATGCTACAAATAATACCGTTTATGATGATGCAACTGATTTAACATGGCAGGATGACGGCAATGTCAGTATAAACCCTAAAAACTGGACTGATGCCATAGACTACTGCGAAAACCTCGACTTTGCAGGAAAACAGGACTGGAGAGTGCCGAACTTCAATGAACTCTATATGATAACTGATGATAGTGTTTCCTATCCTGCAATACATATGGACGCCGTTAATGGCTTTCAGAATGTTAGTTCTGAATTTTACTGGTCTTCTACTACGTACACTTTTGATTCGGCCGGTGCATGGAATGTCTATTTCGGTGAAGGTGGTGGCTATTGGGACATTAAAACAAACAATTTTTATGTACGGTGTGTACGCAACGGACCTTTAAATTTTTCCCCAACCGCCCGTGACGACAGCTTCACAACTTCGGAAGATGTGGCAGTAAGCGCAAATGTCATCACAAACCCGACAGCCGACAGTGACCCGGAAAACGACCCTCTACATGTAAGTGCATGGGGAACTCCGGCAAACGGAGTGTTAAGCGTAACCGACAGCGAAGGAAACTTCACCTACACTCCAAATCAAAACTTTAACGGAACAGACTCGTTCGAGTACACGCTCAGCGACGGAAGTTCGGAAGATAACGCTACGGTACATATAACAGTAGGAGCGGTAAATGATATTCCTGTTATCACAGAAGGAACTACAGCTAGTGTCACCATGAGCGAAGATGCAAACCCTACTGCTTTTTCACTTACTCTCAATGCAACAGACGGAGACAATGACATTATAAACTGGAGTATAAAAACTCAAGCAACACATGGAACCGCTACCGCAACAGCAACGGGAACTTCAAAAGCTATAGCCTACACGCCAAATGCAAACTATAACGGAGCTGACAGCTTTGTGGTAGAGGTCACAGATGGTAATGGTGTTGATGATATTACGGTTAATGTAACAATCACTCCGGTAAATGACGCTCCGACAGCGGTAAATGACACCGCTTCAACTTACGAAAATACCTCTGTAACCATCGCTGTTTTGACAAACGACACCGATACGGAGAACGATACACTAAGCTTGGGAGCGATACAAGCTCCATCACACGGAAATATACAGCCAAGCGGTAACAGTATCGTCTATACTCCAAATGTCGGATATGTGGGCAGCGATAGTTTTGACTACTCCGTAACCGACGGCAATGGAGGCACGGCGACGGCTAGTGTACATGTAACGGTCTCGAGTATGGATGATGACGGCATAGATGAAGCCGCCGGTGTCGATGGAAACGGTGACAGCGTAGAAGATAGATTTCAAAGTAATGTCACCACGATAACTAGTGGAAGCGATGCAATAACTATAGCCACACAGAGTAATTCAACACCACTTACGGGTGTCAGTACAGCAGGTGGAAGTATAGATGTTGCACTTGCAGATGGTACGAATATTACACTTCCTTATGGAACGGTATCGTTTACTATAACAGGATTAAGCGTTGGGGGTATGGTATCGGTAGAAACGATAGAACTCTACTTCCCTCACAATGAGAGTATCATCGGCTATGCCAAACAGTTCGCTGACGGCACTTGGCATGATGTAGGAGCCACCATAGACAACTCCAACGAAAACTATACCAAAGTTACTTTTACAGCTACAGACGGCAGTGCATTTGATTTAGACGGTGCTATAAACGGTGAGATAAGAGACCCGGGTGGTGTCTATATCGCCGCCGCAACCGCCGTATCTGTCCCGCTCTCTTTGTTTGCCAAAGCCATCATGGCACTTCTCTTCGCATTAGGGGCTTCTCTGTTTATGAGGCGTAAAATACTAGCATAGCTTCGGCTATGTTTTAAAGATAATCATTTTTAAACTCAACATACCTTGCTGCAGAGTCATATAGCTCTTGCACCTCTGCGTCTGTCAGCTCTCTTATGAGTTTTGCCGGTGTTCCCATTATTAGTGATCTTGGAGGGAACTTTTTGTTTTTTGTAACTAAAGCTCCTGCTCCTACTATGGACTCTTTGCCTATAACAGCACCGTCTAATATAGTGGCACTCATTCCTATTAGACAGGCATCTTCTATAGTGCATCCGTGAAGCATAACTCTGTGACCAATGGTAACATCACTGCCTATGATAGTTGGATGTCCATCGCTCATGTCATCTTTTTTGTAGTGAGTTACATGTAACATGCTTAAATCTTGAATATTGGTTCTATCCCCAATAGTAATCTTATGAACATCACCACGTATAACAGAGCCAAACCAGATAGAGACATCCTCTCCTATCGTGACATTTCCTATCACATCTGCCGAATCTGCAATCCAGCTATTTTTTACAGGCTTAGGACTCCAGTGTTTAAAGGGATAAATCATCTAACTCTCCTTAAAAAATCTATCTGTAAGCTGTTGCACTTGAGAGGTGTTCTCTTTATTGACGGCTTTTTGCACCTTTGATACAAAAGTCTCTATTAGAGCTTGGTTGTTTATAGGTCTTGAGGGGTCTGTTTTGACTTTTATATAACTTCCATCGCTTTGAAGCTCATGTGCAAGTACATTATCCGAACACTGTAGCTGTAAAAGTTGTAAAAGACGCTTGGCGACCTCCTCATCTTCTATGGCAGTTAGAAGCTCTATGCGACGTTCAAGATTACGACTCATCCAATCCGCACTAGATATGTATAGTTGCGGTGATGCGTGTTTAAAGTAAAATATTCTAGCGTGTTCAAGATATTTTCCAATGATAGATATGACTCTTATGTTTTCGCTGACACCTTTTATGTTTGGTTTTAAGGCACATATACCTCGAACAATCAGCTCTATTTTAACACCGGCTTGTGAGGCTTTATATAGAGCTCTTATGACATCCTCATCTACCAAAGAGTTTACTTTTGCGATAATGTGTCCCTCTTTTGCCATATTTGTCTCTTTATGTATCATCGAGAGAACTTTTGGTTTAATCTGTGTCGGTGACATATACAGCTCATTAAGAGAGCCTTTTTTGCTAAAGCCTGTTAAAAAGTGAAAAAAGCGTGTCATATCATTGGTGATTTTCTCATTTGTAGTAAAAAAGCTGATGTCCGTATATATCTTTGCTGTTATAGGGTTGTAGTTTCCTGTACCCAAGTGAGCGTACTGTTTTAAACTGTCTCCTACACGTCTTGTGATAAGAGCTGCTTTGGCATGAACTTTAAAACCTCGAATTCCATAGATAACATGTGCCCCTGCATTTTCTAAAACTTTTGCCCAGATGAGATTGTTCTCTTCATCAAAACGTGCTTTTAGTTCAACCATGACAGTAACCTGTTTGCCAGATTCTGCCGCACTCATTAGTGCATGAACTATAGGTGAATTTGTACCGGAGCGGTACAGTGTCATCTTTATCGCTACGACATCAGGGTCTTTTGAGGCAATCTGTATCAGTTTTACAACAGGCTCAAAGCTTTCGTATGGGTGGTACAGTACAATATCTTGTTTATCAAGAGTGTTATATAGACTCTCATTATCACTCAGCGGTGGAAGAGTGCGAGGTTTGAAAGATGGTAGAGTCAGGTGTGCAAACTCTTTGTTGCCGACTATCTGCCAGAGACTTCCCAAGTTTAATAAGGTGTGAAATGTATATATATCATCATGAAAGATATTTGCATGACGGTTAAAGAAATCTATAAGTTTATCATTTGCACGTCTGCCGAGTTCAAGTCGGACAAGCTCACCTTTTTTTCTAAGCTTAAGTCCCTCTTCGAGTATCTCCATAAAATCATCTGCTTCCTCTTCTTCGATGGCAATATCTGCATTTCTAGTTACTCTAAATGCCGCATAATCTATTAGCTCATATCCCGGAAAAAGGTCATGAATATGCTGTTCTACAACACTTTCAATGGGAACATATACTCCATGACCAAGCTCTACAAAACGTGGTAAGGCACGAGGGATACGGACAATTCCATAACGCTCTATGCTTGTGTCTTCGCTATCTGCCAAATGAACCAATAAACCAAAAGAGAGGTTGTTTAGTTGTGGAAACGGGTGCGTTGCATCGATAGCGATAGGTACTATAACATGATAGATATGCTGAAAAAAGTATTTATGAAGTTCTCTCTGTTGAGTTGATGTGACATTTATATACTCTTTTACAAAGATTCCCTCGTTTTCAAGTTTAGAGAAGATACCACTCATGCAGTGTTCTAATACCTGAAGCTCTTGGTGAAGGTATTTTCTTATTTCTCGCAACTGTTGAAGTGGTGTTAGGCGGTCTGCCCCGGATACGACAACACCTGCACTAAAGAGCTTTTTTAACCCGGCAACACGAATCATATAAAATTCATCAAGATTTGTGCCGTAAATAGCAAGAAACTTTAGACGTTCAAGCAGAGGCAGTGACTCATCTTGTGCCTGTTTTAATACACGAGTATTAAACTGCAACCATGATAACTCTCGATTGTTGTAAAGCTCTGGATCTTTTAAATTTATATTCATTGTTTTAAGCACCTTATAATAATGAGCGATTATAGCAAAGAAAGGTAAAATATCTTATAATGCCTTATACTTTAAATCATGGAGATTAACAATATGAACTTATTTCAGATAATAATGTTAGCAATCAGCTTCTATTTTGCTTATCAGATATATTTACATGTAAACAACCTGAAAGATTCGCCCAATAAGCCAAAGCGTGACAACAAGCTCTCTATAGTTGACCCCGAATACCTGCTTAAACGAGCAGATGAGGCTTATGAAAGTTCAAATTATACAGAAGCTTTAAGACTTTTGCGTGAAGCTCATGCAAAAGATAAAACAGATACGGAAATTTTAAATAAATTGGGATTTATTTTAGCAAAAAATGAAAATTTTGATGAAGCTATAGAGGCGTACTTAAACTCTTTAGAGATAAATCCGGATGATGATACCGTGCATAACGCCATAGCCTCGGTTTATAGAAAAACCAAGCAGACAGATAAAGCACAAGAGCATTATGAGACGGCTCTCGGTATAGATAGCAAATATGCAGTCACATATTTTAATTATGCAAATCTTCTTGTGGATATGGGTGAGATACAAAAGGCAAAAGAGATGTATGCAAGAGCTGTTGAGATTGACCCGAGTTTTACACAGGCAAAATTTGAGTTGGAAAAGTTGAGATGAAACTAGCCGACATATATAAAATATTAGATGAAATATCTCCGTTTGAGCTTCAAGAGTCTTGGGATAATTCGGGTCTTGTTGTCGGTGATTTTACTCAAGATATAAAAAAAGTTGTTTTAAGTATAGACCTTGATGAAGAGATGATAGATGCTCTTGATGAAGGAACTCTTCTTATAACACATCATCCTCTGATTTTTGGTGGATTGAAACAGTTGCAATTTAACCAATACCCGGCACTTCATCTTCGTAAAATGATACAGAAAAATATAGCAAACATAGCGATGCACACAAATTTTGACCAGACACACCTAAACAGATACGTTGCAGAAGAGATTTTAGGATATGAGATTTGTGGTAGTAACGGGTTTATAATCTACATGGATGTAAATGAGGAGTTTAATACTTTTGCAAAAAAAGTTGCCGACTCTTTTAATCTCAAGCACTTACGCATGGTTAAATCACATGATTTTATAAGACGTGCAGCTTTATGCACCGGTTCAGGAGCCTCTTTGATGCGTCAAGTAGAGGCGGAGTGTTTTTTAACAGGTGATATAAAGTATCATGATGCAATGGAAGCAAAAAGTATAGGAGTAAGTATGCTTGACATTGGACATTATGAAAGTGAGTGCTTTTTTGCACAAATTTTACAAAAATATTTGATAAATTTAGGATTAGAGGTTATAATTTCAAAATCGAAAAATCCTTTCACCTATTTATAAGACATATTTACAGATATGATATTTAGTGAAACAATCCCTAATTTCCTTAAAGGAACCCAATGAATAAGCACTTACAACAACTCATTGACCTCTCAGCCGTTGATAAAGAGATAGACGCATTTGAGCCGCAGATAGAAGAAGCAAATTATAAGCTTGAAGCTATTATAGCAACAAAAGAGAGCTTGAGTAATCAGATTACACTGCTTCAAAATGAAACAAAAGATGAACATCTTAAAAAATCTAAAAATGAGATACATCTCTCAGAGCTTTCTCAAAAACTAGAAGAGAACTCTAAAAAAAGTTCTGATGTAAAGACTGAACGAGAGATGAAATCACTTCAACTAGAAGAGGAGATAGCTAAAGAGCAGATTAATTTTGCAAATGAAGAGATAGAGCGTTTAGATAAAATCATCTCTGCAAAAGAGGAAAAAATAGCTGAACTTTCAGAACAGATGAGTGAAATAGATGCAAACTTTGCCGAGATAAAAGCTGAAGTAGATAAAAATTTAGCACTTATTGATATTGAGCGTCAAAAAGTATTTGCAAAAAAAGAGCAACTTGTAACACAGATGAATCAAAAAGGTCTAGCTTTTTATCAGAAAATTCGCCGTTGGGCAAAAAATACTACGGCAGTACCGGTAAAACATCAAGCGTGTATGGGCTGTTATATGGCTATAAATGATAAAACATATTCAGAAGTTATTAAAGGCGAAGAGATTACTACCTGTCCTCACTGTGGACGTATCTTATATATTGAGCCTACACAAGAGGAGAGTGCTTAGCAGCAGTTGAAACCTTTTACTCTTTTTTACTTTTTTTTGGTAGTGCTGCTTTTTTTGGCGGCGTTACCTCTTTTAGCTGTATTACCTTTTAAAAGCAAATATCGACACTCCATTGTGAGACGTTTCTTTCTCTATGATAACCCTAGATTTAAAGATAGTGATGTCTGGTTTCATGTCTGCTCTTTGGGAGAAGCTAGAGCCATATCTCCTGTAATAGATAGATTGAAATCTCTATCTATAAGCATAAGTACTATCACTCACACCGGTTTTAAAGAGGCTTCAAAATATGATGCACAGGTTAGATATCTGCCTTTTGAGATATTTTTGCCGTTTTGGATTGCAAAGGCTAAAGTCTTAGTTGTTTTAGAGGCTGAATTTTGGTATCTGCTCTTTGCCGTAGCAAAAAGCCGAGGCTCTAAACTTATACTGCTAAATGCACGTATATCAGAGAGAAGTTTTCCTAAATATCTTAGATTTAGATGGTTTTATGTTAAACTGCTAAATTATTGTGACAATATATATGTTCAAAGCGATGCAGACAGAGAACGTTTTACAGCTTTGGGGGCTTTACATGTAAGCGTACTCGGTAACATCAAACTAGCTCAAAAAATTGAAAAAACCAGAACTATCTCAAAGCCAAAGCAGGAGATTGTAACAGCCGGTAGTACCCATGAGGGCGAAGAGAAGCTTATCTTAAAGGCTTTTGTAGAGTATAAAAAAGATGCAGATGTAAGCTTGGTAGTCGTTCCTAGACATCCTGAACGTTTTGAGTCGGTATGGCAAGAGATAGTTAGTATCGCTAAAGATAATAAGCTTACATGTAAACGTTGGAGTGAAGAAGAGAATTTTGGTGCAGATATTATTTTAATAGATGCTATGGGAGAGTTAAATAATATCTACTCTATCAGTGATATAGTGATTTTAGGCGGAGCGTTTAAGAGTGACGTAGGTGGACATAACCCTTTAGAACCTAGCCACTTTGGATGTAAAATAATTACAGGTAAGCACTATTTTAACCAACATGAACTTTTTAAATATGTTCATAATGTGCAGTTTGTAGAGCCGGAAGATATATTAAAAGCTTTAAAAAGAGCAGAAGATACGAGTCCATCAAAAGTTGATGAAAATATAAATTTACATAGAGTAATAAAAGAGATAAAAGAGAGTATATGAGTAAAGAAAAAGCGTATAAATTATTGGCACTGCAGGAAAATATTTCAAATAACCAAGCAAAATCACTTATAGACCGCGGTTTAGTATATGTGGGAAATAAAAAAGTGATGATAGCCCGTGGCGAGATAGATGCTAAAACAAGTTTCAAGGTGCATAAAGTCGATAAGATAAAACCTATCTTTGAAGATGATAACATCATAGTTATTGATAAACCGGCTTTTGTAAATTCCGATGAGATAGAGCGTCAATATAAAGATGCACAACTTTTACATAGACTAGACAGAGAGACAAGCGGTGTTTTAATGTTGGTTAAAAATGAAGAGTTTCGTAAAAAAGCTATTAAAGAGTTTAAACAAGACCGTGTCTATAAAGAGTATAGTGCATGGGTTGAGGGGATGGTAACTGAAGAGATGGTTATAGATAAACCGATTTTAACACAAAAGCGTCAAAACAAGGCTTACTCTAAAATCTCAAAACAGGGAAAACCGGCTATTAGCGAAATATATCCAGATTTGGTAAGTGGTAAAAAGTCTAAGTTGAAGATTATAATCCATCACGGAAGAACTCATCAGATACGCACACATCTTCGTAGTGTAAATCTTCCGATAATTGGAGACACCCAATATGGTGGACGCTCTTATCAACGAGTGATGCTGCATGCCAAAAAAGTTAAATTATTAGATTATGAATTTGAAGCTAAAGAGCCAAAACTTTTTGCTCATTTCTCCTCATAAGATACATTTTTGATAGAGTGTAGTGGTATCATTTTAAAAGAGGTAAAATAATGCTAAATGATGAAACTATTGAATATGCCAGTAAGTTAAAGATTCTTTATGTAGAAGATCATAAAGAGACTCGTGAAGCCATGCTTATGATTCTTGAAGATACTTTTGGTGAGGTTATTGTCGGGACAGATGGAAAAGATGGGCTGCAAAAATTTAAAGATGAAGATGTCTCACTGATTATAAGTGATATAAATATGCCTAAATTAAGCGGTATAGAGATGATTGGTGAAATTCGTAAAATAGATAAATATATTCCTATTTTGGTTCTATCTGCACATAGCGATTCATCTTATTTTGTAGATACAATCCGTCTAGGCATAGAGGGCTACCTTTTAAAGCCTATCGAGATTGAGCAGTTTGATTTAGTGGTTGAGAAAATTATACGAAAGATACGTGTAGAGCAAGAGCGTAAACATTATGAACAAGAGCTTGAACGCTCAAATAGACAACTAGCTGCCGCAACAAAAGCAAAAGGTGATTTTTTGGCAAATATGAGTCATGAAATACGTACTCCTATGAACGCTATTATCGGTTTGAGTCACCTTCTTTTAGATACAAAACTAGACGATAGACAGCATGAATATATAGACAAAATCCACACTTCAGGCAATATCTTGCTCTCTATAATCAATGATATTTTAGATCTTTCAAAGATTGAAGCTAATAAGTTAGATATAGAATATGCAAATTTTGATTTGAAAAAAGTTATCAATGATGCCATATATGTGGTTGGTGTAAAAGCCAAAGAGAAGGGTCTGAATTTAAAAGTGCATATAGATGAAGATGTTCCCGATATATTTAAAGGTGACAGTGTTCGTCTATCTCAGGTTATTATGAACTTAATAAATAATGCCGTTAAGTTTACGCACGAGGGTACGATAAGTTTACATGTAAGTGTTATTGAGATTAGTAAAGATAGGGAATCTATCTTGTTTGAAGTGACAGATACCGGAATCGGTATGAGCGATAAACAGCTCGATATAATTTTTCAGGCTTTTTCTCAAGCAGATGTCTCAACAACAAGAAATTATGGTGGAACAGGGTTAGGGCTTAGTATATCCAAGCAGTTGGTAGAGCTGATGGGCGGTAGCATAAATGTTACTAGCAGAGAGGGTGTCGGCAGTAAATTTAGTTTTAATATCGAGTTTGAGCCAATTAGCGATAGAGAAAACATTAAGTTAAACAGCTCAAGCAGATACAGTGATAAAGAGTTTAGCTCTTTAAAAAAATCGACCATACTTTTAGTAGAGGACAATCTGATTAATCAGACGGTTGTTCTAGGGCTTTTACAAAAGAGCAAGTTAGAGATTTTGATAGCTCAAAATGGGCAAGAAGCGGTTGATATGCTTAAAGAAAATCCTCAGATAGAGTTAATCTTGATGGATATAAATATGCCGATTATGGGTGGCTATGAAGCAACTAAAATCATAAGAGAAGAGCTTAATAACAGCTCAGTAGTTATAATCGCCCTTAGTGCAAATGCTATGCAAAAGGATATTGACAAGACTTTAGATGCCGGCATGCAGGCACATCTGTCTAAACCGATTGATATAGATGAGCTTAAAAATATACTGTTTAAATATCTACCACAAGAAGATAGTGAGCATATAGAAGACAAAAGTGCCGACACCACTACTAAATCAGAGCAAAAAAATAAGATACTAAACATAAAAGACGGTATCGAAAATATGGGTGATAATAGAGACTTATACTTAAAAGTGTTGGAAGATTTTACAAAAAAATATAAAAATATAGGCTCTGATTTTAGTAAAATATATAATAGTGAAGATTACAAAAGCGGTGAAAGGTTATCTCATGATTTAAAAGCCATTTCCGGAACAATCGGTGCATACGAACTTCAAAATTTATCTAAATTGTTAGAAAAATCTTTTATTGAAGAGAATTTCAATACACTACTTCTTTATGAATTTGCAAAAAAATTTAAAATCTTACTAAAAGAGATAGATGGCTACTTAAATAGTTAAAAAGGTGATTTTAATCGTATCTATAATAAAATTCCCCTAAGTTATGGATACTTGGGAGTTATTTTATGTTTTTAAACTATTTTCTTTCTATACTATTTCTCTTCTTATTTAATCTTGTTGCAGATGAAAATCTATCACAGTTATTAAATGTATATAAAAATGAGTCAGAACTATCTAAAATAACCAAAAAAGAGTCTGCCGGATTTGTTGACATCTATACCCGTAATGAGTTAGAGAAGATGCAGGTTCACAATCTTTTAGATGTGCTGAAAACTCTACCCGCACTATATCTTACAAGAGGTGCAAACAGTCTTACTTTGATAGGAAAACCATCTATTTCTCAATTACCTTCATCTGCTATTAGATTATACATTAACGATCATGATATGAGTTCAAGCTCATTTGGCAGTGCATTTATGGTTTGGGGAGAGATGCCTATTGAGTATATAGATCATATAGAGATATACAAAGGCAGTTCATCTATTGAATTTGGGAATGAAACAGCCACTATAATAATGCGTCTTTACACTAAAACATCAGAGCGTGAAGAGGGTGGCAAGGCAAGGGTTATGGCTGATACTAGAGGAAGTTATGATGCAAATGCCTACTATGCACAGACTCTTGAAAATGGTTTTTCATATTTTGCATATGTAAATAGTGATAATCTTAAAAATGATGTATATCACAACAGTTATAATAATAAAACATACGATTTTAACAGTGATAAAAACGGCTATAACCTTTACGCAAACTTATCATATGATAAGTGGATATTGGAGCTAGGACACTATAGTAAAAGAAATGATAGTTTTTTGGGCATAGGAGTACATAAAACACCAACTGGCGGTGAGCTTAATGCCGGACAGACTTATGCTCATATTAGTAAAAAATTTGACGATGGCACTAAACTTCAACTCTCTTATGATGACTTGTCGTATGAAAGAACTTATGTAGATCCAAACGGTATAAGAGTTGCAAATATACCTAATTTTATTGATGATTACAGTATTATATTTGACGATAAAATCTTCTCTGCTGTCTTAGAGAAGAGTCTTGAGGTCGGAAGTCACAACCTTTTCTTAGGTGGTTTTTATAAAAATAAAGCCTATAAAGAGAGAGGTGATTTTAAAAATAGTGATATTGATTTTCAGCATAAAAACAGCTTTTCAAATTATCTGGACTTATACTCTATATATGCAGAAGATAGCTATGATTATGATGATAATACAAGATTTATAGCTTCATTTAAGGGTGATTTTTTTAGATTTAACAAAGAGATAAAATCTCAAGACGAGCTTGTAGTACGTCTTGGTGGCATAAAAAATATAGATAAATTTCAATTCAAACTGTTTTTAATAAAAACTTATATTCCCAATGAGTTATACAAATTATATAACAGCGAAAACATACCATATAAATCAAACCCAAATTTGGACAATACTCAAATATATATGTTTAGAGCAGGTGCTAGATATAAAGATGAAAATAGTGAACTGGAGCTTATAGTAGCTGGAAATGAGGTAAGTGATGTGGTTGTCTATAATCCAACAAAACCATGGGGTTTTGAAAACTCATCAGATAAGTCTAGTTATCTTTTGTATCAACTTAAATACTCCTATCAATTTGATTATGAAAACAAAGTTTATGTAGATGTATATACAGGTAGTAATAATAAGGATATACAGACAAGTCCAAAATATGGTGCTAGTTTAAGATTTTTTAACACTTATAAAAAATTTGATTTTTATAATGAGTTGATATTTAGAACTTCATATGAGAATTTTAATATCAGTATGGAGCCTTCATATGATTATACATCAGCAGTAAAGTACAATATTTCATCAGATTTTTCAGCCGGAGTTAGGGCAGAAAATATTTTTGATACAGCGTATAAACAAGCATATAGAACAATAGGATACTCAATACCTGTAACACAACAGAAGTTTTGGCTAAATCTGGAGTATCTATTTTGAGAAAGTTATTTGTAGCACTTTTTTTAATATCTACCGTCTTTGCTTCAAATATATCAACACAGCAGAAGATATATCAAACTATAATAGATGCACTGTTTCCAAACAAAGAGATAGTATATATCTGGAGTGACACACAAAAAATAGATGATATAATAGACTCTTTATCAAAAACAGAGCTTGTTGATAATATATCAGATGCAGATTTTTTGATATTAGAGCATACAAAAAATATAGATGCAAAAGGTTTAAAATTTGCATGTAGTTATAAAATGCTTAAATATTACAAGCGAGATATAATAGGTGGTTTTTACTGGCAAAAAGGGAGACCGAATATTC
>WFND01000022.1 GCA_015484575.1 Helicobacteraceae bacterium | reverse complement strand
ATAAAAACTTACTCTAGCTCTCTAAATTAGAAACAATCAACACACCAGGGAGATTGTTTCTAATTGCAATAATATCACACTACTCTTATCCTAATATAAAATCTAAAGTTAAATTCACATTGTGATTATAAGTGTGAATTATCTTGATATATTTTTGATATATTTAAAGAATTAAATAAAATTTCAGATTAGATTTATATAAATTTAATCTGAAATATAAATTATTTAAAATCCTTAAAAAGCCCTATTATAGGGAGATGTTAATAAATATTAATTTTTTGATAAAGACATATAATTTTTTAAAATAATTTATAAAAAGTTATTCACATATATTTTATATCAGCTACTAATACCAATTAAGAAGTAATAATTGCCACTCCATAGTTGAGATTGGTATAATGTTTCATGTGAAACATCTATTAGCAAAATTGTGTGATGAGGATATATTGTAATTTTTACCTCTATATGTAAATTCTAATTTTTCAGCATGTAATAATAGTCTTGATTCTCCACTTAAAATTATACGTTCATCATCTGAAATTTCTCTGTCTAAAAAACGTATAATATTCTCTTCACTCTGTCCATATATTGGATCACCAACTATAGGATGTTTCACATGAAACAGATGAACCCTAATTTGATGTTGTCTTCCTGTCTTAGGTTTAGCTTCTACTAAAGTAATATTATGAGTAGGAAAATATCTTAAAGGTCTAAAAAAAGTTTCTGACTCTTTTCCGGATTTATGAACTTTTACTACCATTCTAACGATAGCACTTTCATCCTTTTTTCTTAATAATGGTGCATCTACATGTAAATCATTTTTAAATTCACCATGTACAAATGCAAGATAAGTCTTTTGTATCTCTCTCTCTTGAAACATTATCTTTAAATCACGTTCTGATATTTTATTTTTTGCAGCAAGAACCAGACCGCTTGTCTCTTGATCTATTCTATGAGTAATATTTGCATCTTTTCCATACTGGTATTTTATCTCATCAACAAGAGAGTAGGGTGTATATCTATTTTGAGGATGAATTAAAAGACCGGAAGGTTTATCAAAAACTACAAAATCCTCAGTTTCAAAAGTTGGAACAAGACCTTTTGTTATAGGTTTAAAAGAGATAAACTCAACCTCCCCTTCTATTATTTGTGAACTTTTTGTCATAGGTATATTATTTACATGTAAACGACCTTTGGCTATTAACCTTTGAGCCTCTTTTTGCGTATATTCTAATCTATTGATTAAAAATAGAAAAGCTTTTTGTGGATGTGAAAGAGTATATTTTGTTTTAATAAATGGCAGAATTTAATCCTTTTGTTATCGCTTTTAAGATATTATAAATAACAGTATTTTAGCATATAAAAGGGATAAAATGGTTGAACGATATGCACGAGAAGAGATGAGTAGCAAATGGACTATGAATGCAAAATATCAGGCGTGGCTTGATGTAGAAAAAGCTGTTGTAAAAGCTTGGAATAGATTAGGGCTTATACCAGATGATGATGCAAAAAAGATTGTAGAGAATGGTAGTTTTGATATTGATGAGATAGATGAGATAGAGAAAGTGACACGCCATGACCTAATAGCATTTACAACATCAGTAGCAAATACTTTAGGTGAAGAGAGTCGTTGGTTTCACTACGGCATGACCAGTTCTGATACTATTGATACTGCAGTTGCACTACAGATGAAATCATCATTGGAGTTAGTTATCAAAGATGTTAAAATGCTTATGGAGTCTATAAAAACAAGAGCAAATGAACATAAGATGACTTTAATGGTAGGACGCTCTCATGGAATACATGGAGAACCTATAACATTTGGTTTGGTTTTGGCTGTATGGTATGATGAGATGGCACGTCATTTAAGTAATTTAGAACAGACTTTAGATGTTATATCTGTAGGACAGGTGTCTGGTGCTATGGGTAACTTTGCTCACGCACCGTTAGAGTTGGAAGAATATACATGTGAAGAGCTGGGGTTAAAAGCCGCTCCTGTATCAAATCAAGTTATACAGCGTGATAGATATGCTCGTTTGGCAACTGCATTGGCACTCTTGGCAAGTAGTATAGAGAAGTTTGCTGTTCAAGTTCGTCACTGGCAACGTACAGAAGTTTACGAGTGTGAAGAGTATTTTGCAAAAGGTCAAAAAGGCTCATCCGCAATGCCACATAAACGCAACCCTATACTAACAGAAAACATAACAGGTTTAGCACGTATAATTAGAGCGTATGCAACTCCAGCTATGGAGAATGTATCACTTTGGCATGAGAGAGATATATCACACAGCTCTACTGAGCGATTTTGGTTACCTGACTCTTTTATAACAACAGACTTTATGTTACACAGAATGAATAACGTTATAGCTAACTTAACAGTCTATCCTGAAAATATGATGAAAAATTTAAACCTAACAGGTGGTTTGGTGTTTTCACAACGTGTCTTATTGGAACTTCCTCTTCAAGGAGTATCGCGTGAAGATGCTTATAGAATTGTTCAACGTAATGCAATGAAAGTATGGGAAGGTTTACAGCAAGGAAAACCAGCTCTAAATGAAGAGGGAGAGAGTCTATATCTTGAAAATCTTTTAGCCGATGATGAGCTGAGAGAAAAGTTATCAGAAGAACAGATTCGTGAGTGTTTTAATTATGATTACTATACTAAAAATGTTGATAAAATATTTCAACGGGTTTTTAAATAATCACGCTAAAATATCAAACTATAAATAGCCCAAGGATATAAAAAAATGATATCTATCATAAAGCGTAATGGTCGTAGCGAACTTCTTGATATTTCTAAAATACAGAAATACACATCTGCTGCGGTAAAAGGTCTTAGCAATGTTAGTCAGAGTGAGTTAGAAGTAGATGCTCAGATACAATTTCGCGATGGTATTCATAGTGATGAGATACAGAAAACTTTAATTAAAACGGCTGTGGATAAGATAGATATAGACCAGCCTAATTGGACATTTGTCGCATCAAGACTCTTTCTTTATGACCTATATCATAAGGTTAACGGTTTTACGGGCTACTGTTCGTTAGAAAATTACTTTATAAGAGGTGAAAAAGAGGGTAGAATCCTTTTAGGTTTAAAAGATATGTATGATCTTGATAGATTACAAGAACATATAAAACCTGAACGAGATTTACAATTTAACTATTTGGGAATTAAAACCCTTTATGATCGTTACCTTATAAAAGATGGACAGGATAACCCTATAGAACTACCACAACATATGTTTATGGCTATTGCTATGTTTTTAGCACAAAATGAACAAGACAGACATGAGTGGGCTATAAAGTTTTATGATATGATTTCCAAGTTTGAGGTTATGTTAGCAACTCCTACACTGTCTAACGCTAGAACTTCAAGACATCAACTTAGCTCATGTTATATAGGTTCAACTCCTGATAATATAGAAGGGATATTTGATACCTATAAAGAGATGGCACTACTATCAAAATTTGGTGGCGGCATAGGTTGGGACTGGACAGGTGTTCGCTCTATCGGCTCTTCTATAGATGGACATAAAAATGCAGCAGGTGGAACTGTACCGTTTTTAAAGATAACCAACGATATAGCTATAGCAGTCGATCAATTAGGAACAAGAAAAGGTGCGATTGCAGTCTATCTTGAGCCTTGGCATATAGATATAAATGACTTTTTAGATTTAAAAAAGAACTCTGGTGAGGAGCGTCGTCGTGCTCATGATCTATTTCCAGCTATGTGGCTTAATGACCTGTTTATGAAACGTGTTTTACAAGACGGTATCTGGACACTGTTTGATCCGTATGATGTTAGAGAGTTGACAGATCTATATGCAGATGAGTTTGAAAAACGTTATATAGAGTTAGAGCAAGATGAGAGTATTGTCAAAGAGCGTATAAAAGCAAAAGATTTATGGAAAAAGATACTAACGAGTTATTTTGAATCTGGAAGTCCGTTTTTATGTTTTAAAGACAATGCAAACAGAGCTAACCCAAATGATCACTATGGAGTGATTAGAAGCTCGAACTTATGTACAGAGATTTTTCAAAATACAGAGCCGAACCACTATCTGATAAAGGTTAAATTTGAAGAGGGTGATTTTTTAACATTTGAAGAAGATGAGTTGGTAAAAGTCGATAGCGGTATCGAAAAACCGGCCAACAAAGTGACTGCATTAGATTCAATAAATGGACGTAAAATCTATATAGTAGAAAAAGAGAAGGTAGATGGTGCTACTGCCGTATGTAATCTAGCTTCTGTAAATCTGTCTCGTGTTAATACAAAAGAGGATTTAGACCGCATTATTCCTGTTGCAGTTAGAGCGTTGGATAACGTTATAGATTTGAACTTTTATCCACATGAAAAAGTAAAACGAACTAACATGAAAAGTCGATCTATCGGTTTAGGTGTTATGGGAGAAGCACAGATGTTAGCAGAAAATGCTATAACTTGGGGAACTCAAGAACATTTTGACAAGATAGATGAAGTTATGGAATCAGTTAGTTATAACACGATAAAAGCTTCATCACAATTGGCTTTAGAAAAAGGCATATATCCAGAGTTTGAAGGCTCAAAATGGAGCCGTGGGATTTTACCTATGGATCATGCAAATGCAGAGGTGAGAAATTTAGTAGATCGTGGCGGACTGTTTGCTACAAACTATGATTGGGACTCACTCCGTGAAAAGATAAAAAAAGACGGTATGCGTAATGGTTATCTTATGGCAATAGCACCGACAAGCTCTATATCTATATTAACAGGTACTACACAAGCCATAGAGCCGGTTTTTAAGCGTAAATGGTTTGAAGAGAACCTTTCAGGTCTAATTCCTGTTGTTGTTCCAAAATTAAGCCCTGAGACATGGGCATACTATACACCTGCGTATGACTTAGATCAGAAAATATTGATTAAAGCGGCATCAATACGTCAAAAATGGTTAGACCAAGGACAGAGTTTAAATATATTTATAACTTTAGATAAGGCTAGTGGGAAGTATCTGCATGAGATATATACTCTTGCTTGGAAGTTAGGTTTAAAATCAACATACTATCTACGTTCACAATCGCCAGAAGCGGCAAACGATATAGAAGACCGCTCTATGGAGTGCGTAGGTTGTCAATAGGATGAGACCTTTACATGTAAGTCAAATTGAAGTATTTAATAAACGCTTCAATAATTTGATAGATGCAGAACTTATTAGAGTAGATATAAACTCTGCAACAGCTATAACTTTGATATTTAATGTTCAAGATGAAAATCGCGAGTTTGATTGGATTGGTTTGGAGTTGCAAGTTAGTGGTGTAAGTGATGCAAAGATTGTTGATGATAATAAAATACCATTTATTGATATGTCAGATGGAGTTAGTATTTTGCATGAAAACAGTTCCGTCATAATATCTATCGGAAAATATAGAAGTTTTGAAACAGCAAACAATGCACCGCTCTTCGTAAAAGGCAGTACATTGAAGTATAAAGAAAATACCTTTAATGCTTAGCAAGTCTCTTTTTACATCTAGCAAGTTTGTTTAACAATTTATTAGCTTCAAACTCAGTAATAGCATGCTTTGCCAATGCATGAATGATAGTTTCTTGGGTTAAATAAGCATGTTTTCTCATGAATCTCCCTTGAAAATTTTGATAGTAATAATTATAACATAGCATTAGTTAAATTTATTTTAATAATTTTTATTAGTTTTTTTAATCTAAATATTTAAAGCAGAAATATGATGGTGGAGCCAAGGGGG
>WFND01000021.1 GCA_015484575.1 Helicobacteraceae bacterium | reverse complement strand
CTGTATTATAAAGGTGAACTCTTTGGAGGCAGCAACATAAATAAAGCGAAACAGTGGTTCTCAAAAGCAGCTGACAAAGGAATAGATGAAGCTATTGAAATGTTAGAGATTTTAAATTCTTAAATAAAACTTAACTCAAAACAACTTAAATCTAATTAAGAGTAAAATTATCCGATTTATGTAAAATTCTGCATACATTTCAATATAGGAGTCTTAAATGGCAACTACAAAATTCAAAGGTACTGACGTAGAATTACTAGGTACACAAATCAATGTTGGTGATAAAGCACCGGAAATTACTGTTGTAAACTCAGATGGTCTTGGTGACATTAGTGTCGGTGGTGCTAAGGGTAAAAAACAGCTTATTATTGTTGTTCCTTCGCTAGATACGGGTGTTTGTGCAACAGAAACTCGCAACTTCAACGCAAAAGCCGCTGATCTTGATGATGTTATAACAACTGTTGTGTCTCTTGATTTACCATTTGCTTCAGGGCGTTTCTGTTCAGCTGAAGGTATCTCAAACTTAACTGTTGCTTCTGACTTTAGAAACAAAGATTTTGCAAACGCTTATGGTGTTTTATTAGGTGGTTCGGTTTTAGCCGGTGTTACTTGTCGTGCTATCTTTGTTGTTGACGGCGATGGTGTTGTTACTTACAAAGAGATCGTTCCGGAAATTACACAAGAGCCAGACTACGAAGCTGCACTTAACGCTGTAAAATAGTTATTTAATCTAATCTTATTCTCCTTTGTGGCAAGGGGTTCGCCTCCCTTGCTATAGCTTCTTTTTATTTTCTTTGTATATTTTCTCTGTTATAATCCATCATTACAAAGGTGTACCTATGAAAAAAACATTACTTTTATCTATTATTTTAGCTTCATCTATACTAAGAGCTGATCTTATTCGTGCCGAAATGGGCGGTGGCATATGGTCTCAAAGAAGCAGCGGAACTATAAAGCATAAAAATGACAAATACCCAATAGACTTACATGATGATTTAGATGTCGGTATATCTCAAGACATCTATCTTTGGGCATATTTAAAACATCCTGTTCCTATTTTGCCAAATATAAGATTAGAATATACCAACACGATACTAGACGGTTCAGGTTCAGGCTTTACATACAATGGCATCAGCCACTCTTCAAAAACAAAATATGAGCTTGATATTACTCAACTAGATGCGATAGCGTATTATAATATCTTAGATAATTTAGCTTGGATCACTATAGATTTGGGTTTAGATTTTAATTTTTTAAAACAGTCATATAAATTTGCTAGTGATCCTGTCGCTGATGACTCTATAATTGTCCCTCTCTTATATGCTCGTGGTCGTTTTGAGATACCCGGTACAGGATTTGGACTTGAGAGTGAGATGAAATATTTTACATACGCAAACTCTTGGCTTGGTGATTTTAGAGCAAAAGTAGATTATACTTTTGACTTTTCTATTATTCAACCGGCATTAGAGTTGGGATATAGATATGAAAATATTAAAACTTCGCATAACGATTTTACATCTTTAAGAAATGATACAGATATTATTATGTCAGGTGTCTATCTAGGTGCAATGTTGCGTTTTTAAGCAGTAGAGATTTTTATGTCTGCAATGATAGGTGAAGTTTTTAATCTTCTATTGCATAATTTTGATTAAAAGATACGTATCTTGTATCCGCTTTGGATACTATCTATACTGTAGCGATAGTGTCCGTCTAAATCAATCACAACTCGATAGTAACCCTCATGGTTTCCCATGCGAAGAAGTGTAAAAGGAACTCTTTTTAGTATCTTTTTGTAGCTTAAAAAATCTGCATCTCTGATAAAGTCTAAAACAATTCTATGCGGATTAATCAATAAAAAGTGACGTTTCATCTTATCTTCTGTCTTGATAGTTATCTCTTTTTTACTTATACTAAAATCTATAAATTTAAAATCAATCTCTCTTGGAGAAATTTTTTTTGATACTTTTATCTGCTTCTCGGAACTCATATATGACTGTGAAATAAACAGTGGGATATGCCAATCTACAGAGCGATTTACCTTGATACTCCTCTTTTCAACCGTGCCGTCAAGATTTTTGTAACTTATGCTCACCTCTTGTAAAACTCTGGCATAATCCGGAAAAGAGAGGGCTATGCGATTTAGCGGAGGATATTTTTCTATCTTGTTTGACGTTATAGGCATATCATCTATCGAGTCGGTCGGAAAAAAAGGATTTTCTCTTGAATGAAGTGTTAAAAGCATTAATACAATAGATAATATAACTCTCAAACTATCACCTCAGCTTATTTTTCTGTTATTATACCTAAAGGACACCTCTAAAAACCCTAGTAAACCTCAGCGATAGAGAGAAATTGATAATCAAGGCAGTTATTGTAAGTAATAGCCGTAGCTATTGCGTCAATAACTAACGCAGAATATCTGTTTCTCTCTATCGCCCTACGGGAGGGAAAAAGAAGCATAATCTTCGCCTTTTTTCCCTCTGAGACTTACTAGGGTTTTTAGAGGTGTCCTAAATTAATTACTATCACGCTCTAGCTCTTTAAGCTCAAAATACTCTTTTTGCAGTTGCGAATTTTCATTTTTTAGATTTTGCACTTCATTGTCAAGATAAGTCTGATACTCCTCAATTCCAAGAAGTACCTCTAAAGAGTTATCTCCAAAGAGCAAAATACCTATATAGACACCCAGCCAAAGAACCCCAAAAAGAGCTAATAAGAATTTTCCAAGAGAGAGACCGAGGTATCGCTCCGTAAAGCTCTCCTTTGTCTCTATCTCTTCGTAAAATTCATCATTTTGCATAAGAGATTTTAGTTAAAAAGCTCTGAACCGAGATATTCACCATACACAAGTTCATTTTCTATCTCTAATAAACGGTTATATTTAGCTGTACGTTCACCACGAGCAGTTGAACCTGTCTTTATTTCGCCACAGTTAAGTGCAACAGCAAAATCAGCTATAAAAGCATCTTCACTCTCACCGGAGCGGTGACTCATTACACATTTGTAACCATTACGTTGTGCAAGACGTACCGTCAACATAGTTTCAGATACGGAACCTATCTGATTTGGTTTAATCAAAATGGCATTTGCAATGCCTTTTTCTATACCTTCGGCTAAGATATTTGCATTTGTTACAAAAAGGTCATCTCCAACGATCTGTATCTTATCTCCAAGCTTTTCAGTCATAAGCTTAAAGCCGTCCCAATCATCTTCTGCAAGACCATCCTCTATAGAAACGATAGGATACTTGTTACATAAATCAACATAATAATCTACCATCTGAGCACTTGTGAGAGATTTTCCTTCGCCAACTAGCTCATATTTGCCATCTTTGTAAAATTCACTACTTGCAGGATCCATAGCGATAGCAATCTCTTCTCCGGGCTTATAACCTGCCGCTTGGATAGCTTCCATGATAATCTCTATAGGCTCTTCATTGGAGCTTAAATCCGGGGCAAATCCACCCTCATCTCCCAATGCAGTATTTGCTTTGCGATCATGAAGAATTTTTTTAAGATTATGATAAACTTCAGATGAAGCACGAAGTGAATCATGAAAATTGCTGAAACCTACCGGCATAATCATATATTCTTGAAAATCGACAGAGTTATCGGCATGAGAACCGCCATTGATGATATTTAGCATCGGTGTTGGGGTAACCATCGCATTTGCACCGCCAAGATAGCGATAGAGTGGCATTTTTAAGCTTTTAGCAGCTGCACGAGCTACTGCCATAGATACGCCAAGAACAGCATTTGCCCCTAAATTTGAATAATTTTCCGTACCATCAAGCTCTTTCATAGAAGCATCAATAATTGCTTGATTATACGGACTAAGACCTATCAGCTCATCAGCAATTTGAGTATTGATATGCTCAACCGCCTTAAGCACTCCCTTGCCCATATAGCGTTCACCGCCGTCACGCAGCTCTAAAGCTTCTCTTTTACCTGTACTTGCTCCACTAGGAACTATAGCACTTTCAATAGTGCCGTCACTTAAAGCTACAGTTGCTTTTACGGTAGGATTCCCACGAGAATCCATAACTTCAATCGCTTGTATATTATCTATAAAAATCATGTATCTACCTCATTTATTTCTGATGTGTCCATAATCATGATATTTTTCATGCCCATGGCCTCTCTTATCTTGTTCTCAATCTCCAAAGCTAGTTCAGGTTCGTCTTTGAACTTCTGCTTAACATTTTCTCTACCTTGACCTAATTTAGTCTCTTCATAACTAAACCAAGCACCGCTTTTGTCAATTATATCCAATTTAACACCATAATCGACTAACTCACCCTCTTTAGAGATTCCCTCTCCAAACATAATATCAAATTCTGCCTGACGAAAAGGAGGGGCAACCTTATTTTTTATCACTTTTGCTTTACAACGGTTTCCTATTTGGCTTTCACCCTGCTTTAGTGATGCAATTCTACGTATATCTATACGAACTGAAGCGTAAAATTTTAGAGCATTTCCACCTGTCGTTGTCTCAGGAGAGCCGTAACCCATCATGCCTATTTTCATACGAATCTGATTGATAAATATAACGGTACAGTTCATTTTACTTAAGACACCGGTAAGTTTTCTAAGAGCTTTTGACATAAGACGTGCTTGAATACCTACCTGTTGGTCTGTCATCTCCCCTTCTAACTCCACTTTTGGTGTAAGTGCGGCTACTGAATCGATAACTATTAAATCTATAGCACCGCTTCTTGCTATAGTCTCAACTATATCAAGGGCTTGTTCACCATAATCAGGCTGAGAGACTAAAAGATTGTCTATATCTACACCTAAATTTTTAGCATATACAACATCAAGAGCGTGTTCAGCATCAATAAACGCACACACACCGCCCTCTTTTTGACATTGAGCGGTTATCTGAAGTGCCAAAGTTGTCTTTCCAGAGCTTTCTGGTCCATATATCTCTATAACGCGACCTTGAGGAACTCCATTTATTCCAAGAGCTAGGTCTAGCCCGATAGAACCTGTACTTATTGACTGTATCGGCTCGATATTTTTATCGCCAAGACGCATAAGCGTCCCTTTGCCAAATGCTTTATCAATCTGTTTCATAGCAAGATCGAGTGATTTTTGTTTATTAGCGTCCATGATATTCCTTGAGTTTTAGATAATTGTAGTTATTGTATAACATTTTAAAAATTTTTCTTAAAAGTATTTCAAAATGTCATATAATTCACTACATTACAAAAACAGTCTGGAATTTTAGCGTTTTTTAGTTAAAATCAATGTGATTTTTCTTTACATGTATAGAGCTTACATGTAATAATTTAGGATTATATATTGAAAACTATGCAAATTGCCCACTCTCCTGATGCCGATGATATTTTTATGTACTATGCGATTAAATTCGGATGGGTAGATATGGAGGGTATGAATTTTGAAAATATTGCCCTCGATATAGAGACGTTAAATGTGGAGGCACTTAAAGGTACTTACGATATAACTGCTATCAGTTTTGCACTCTTACCACATATTAGAGATGAGTATGCACCTTTAAAGACTGCCGTCAGTTTTGGTGAGGGGTATGGACCTAAGCTTATTAAACAAAAAGGTAAAACTCTTAAGAGAAATTTTAAAGTTGCTCTTAGCGGTAAATATACAACCAACGCAATGCTTTTTCGTATAGCTTATCCTGATGCACGTATCACATATATGAACTTTTTGGATATAGAACAGGCTGTCTTGGACGGCAGAGTTGATGCCGGAGTTTTAATCCATGAGAGTATCTTAACGTTTAATGATTCACTAGAGGTGGAAAAAGAGATTTGGGACATCTGGGTGGAACTTGCCGGAGAAGGTCTTCCTCTACCCCTTGGCGGTATGGCAATTCGCCGTTCAATACCGCTTAACAGAGCAATAGAGTATGAAAAAATGCTCACAAAAGCTGTAGATGTTGCAAGAAAACATAAAGAGCGACTAAGCGAGATGCTTATAGAGCGTAGTCTCGTTCGCATAGATGCTTCAACTTTGCAGAAGTACCTTGAACTATATGCAAATGATGACTCCGTATCTTTAAATGCCTTACAGATAAAAGCGATAGATATACTTTATGATTTAGGATATAGACATGGATTTTATGATTCCCCTTTACATGTAAGCGAATATTTTATCCCCGATGAGTATGAGCAGTTAAGGAACAGCTAATGGAATCTGAACTTGTAGCTTTAGGTGTTCAAACTTTTAAAATTGCTCTTTTACTGGCACTTCCCGGACTTATAACAGGTATGTTAATAGGTCTTGGTGTAAGTATATTTCAAGCTACAACACAGATAAATGAGATGACGTTAAGCTTTATTCCAAAAATTGTTGCTGTTATAATTGTTATAATCTTGACCATGCCTTGGATGTTAAATGAGATAAATGATTTTGCAACATCTATTTTTAATATGATTCCTACATTTGTGAAATAATGTCATACAAAACTATAGATTTTTCAAAATTCAGCTCTATAAAGATAGGCTCTAAAAGAGATGTTTTTCTGATAGAAGATGAAAATTATCCACAAACCCACACTCTTATAGGAAAAGCAAATAACCTGCTTATCTCTGACACTCCGCCATCTTTAATGATGCTTAGTAAAAAATTTGATTTTTTACATGTAAGCAAATCAAAACTGCATATCGGTGCAGCTACTCCTAGCGGTAAAGTTGTCTCTTTTTGTAAAAGAAATGACATAGCGGGTTTTGAATTTCTCTCACGTCTTCCCGGAACTCTTGGCGGAATAATTAAAATGAATGCAGGATTGAAAGAGTGGGAGATATTTAACGAGCTTCTAGCTATTCGCACAAAAGACGGCTGGATTAAAAGAGAAGATATTAACTATGGCTACCGTTTTACAGATATAACCGATGTAATTTTTGAAGCTACCTTTACATGTAAGAGTGGTTTCTCTATTGAGCGAGAAGGTTTTTTTAAACAGATGCGTTCAAATCAACCAAGTTACCCTAGTGCAGGGAGCTGTTTTAAAAATCCAAAAAATGACTATGCAGGAAGATTGATAGAAGCTGTGGGATTAAAAGGTAAGCGTATCGGGGATATGCAGTTTAGTGAAGTTCATGCTAACTTTTTGGTAAACCTAGGTGAAGGAACTTTTCAAGACGCTATAAAACTCATACTTTTAGCAGAAGAAAAAGTTTTTGAGGCTTTTAATATCTCTCTTGAGAGAGAGATAGTTGTTATTGATTAGTTAGTCTTTAGTCGGTATAGGAAATTTCTCAACTACAAAGTCTATATCTTTGTCACCTCTGCCGCTTAAATTAACCAAGATAGAGTCGTTTGGATTCTCTTTTGCCAGTTTCATAGCGTATGCTACCGCATGAGCTGATTCTAGTGCTGGTATAATGCCTTCTAGCTGAGATAGTTTATAAAAAGCATCTACTGCATCTTCATCATTGCAAGTGCCGACTATTGTACGACCGATATCACGTAAATAGGCATGTTCAGGACCTACTGACGGATAATCGATACCCGAACCGATAGAGTACACAGGTGCCGGTTCTCCATCTTTGTCTTTTAGCATAATAGAGTTAAATCCGTGCATAATTCCCTCTTCGCCATAGGTCAAACTTGCAGCATGTTGACCTAGCTTTGTTCCAACACCCAAAGGCTCAACACCGTGAAGCTTAACCTCATCATCTATAAAACCGCTAAAGAGTCCCATGGCGTTTGAGCCGCCACCGACACAAGCAACCGCGTGAGAAGGGAGTTCACCCGTCATCTCTAAAAACTGCTCACGTGCCTCTCTTCCTACAACACTTTGAAAATCACGAACCATCTTTGGATATGGGTGCGGACCGACAACCGAACCGATAGCAAATAGTGTATTTTCAGAATCTGCCACATAAGCATTAAATGCCGAATCAACCGCCTCTTTTAATGTTTTCAAACCATGAGTTGCGGGAACAACTTTCGCTCCTAATATCTGCATACGGATAACATTTGGATGCTCTTTTTGTATATCTATCTCACCCATGTGAATCTCACACTCCAAGCCGAAATAAGCCGCTGCAGTTGCAAGAGCAACACCGTGCTGTCCTGCTCCCGTCTCTGCCAATAACTTACTTTTTCCTAAATGTTTTGCTACTAAAGCCTCAGCCATACAGTGATTTAGCTTATGCGCTCCCGTGTGGTTTAAATCTTCACGTTTGAGATATATTTTTCCTCCGCCACAATATTTTGTTAAATTTTTTGCAAAATAGATAGGAGTGGGACGACCTTGATAGTGCTTTCTTATACTATTTAACTCTGCATGAAATTCATTTGATTGTGACAGTTCATCATACGCTTTATTTAGCTCTGCGAAAGGTTTTTCTAGTGGAGGCGGAATAAAAGCACCCCCATATTTCCCAAAAAATCCATCTTCATTTGGTAGAGTATCTAAGTAAGATTTTGACATATATATCCTTTTGTAAAAACTTTTAACAATTCTATCAAAAATCTGATAAAATAGACTTTTTTCGTCAAATTGACGATATAATACCATTATCTATTGACTTTTAACGTCAAATTACCCTATAATGACGATGAAATTAAAAAAGAAGAGAGGTTTTATCGTTATGGCAATATCTTATATTCGCCCAGATAAACATTTTTTAGGAGTTTATGATCAGCTCAAGCTGATTAACGCTTATGCAGATTCTAAGGATATTGTGATTGAGCATGAAATGTTAGATCATACATCTCAGAGTAAACGCATCAGTGAACGTCCTGAAGTGACGGAGTATTTTCATGAAAATGAGAATAAGACGTTAATTGTTTATGATTCATGGGTACTTAGTAGCAATATCGAAGATTTGGTGCAGATGATTAGTTGTCTGTTTAAGCATAATTTTACTCTTCATCTAGTAAAACCATCTGTTGTTCTTGATAAAAATAGCGACGTTATGGTAGTATTAGGTTTAATTGATCAACTACGTCAAATCTTACAAGATGAATCAAAAAAAGCTATAGGTCGTCCAAAAGGTAGCCGTTCCACTTCAAAGTTTGATAAATATTTAGAAGATATTATTAAATTTTTAAGAGCCGGAAAAAGTGTAAGTGAGATGGCTAGAAATTTGAATATCAGCAGGAGCTCACTAAAAGATTATATAGAATCACGTGAGTTAAAAGAGGTTGCACTTGGAAGTATTCAGATGCAAAATTCGCAAATCTCAGAGGCACATTTGATAGAGACTATCAAGTGTCCTACAGAAGTATAAAAAGGATTAAGTAATGAGTGAAACCGTACTTAAAGGTAAAGAGTATCTAAAAGGTTGGGTGGCGTGGCGTATTAAGCGTTACTATTTTTTCATATTTTTAACAGTGGTATCACTGATACTGCCTTGGATAAAGATAAATGGAAACCACTTCTTCTTGCTCAGTTTTGATAAACTTAAATTACATCTTATGTTTGTTCAATTTGATATGCAAGAGCTATATCTAATGCCGTTTTTATTGATGATACTTTTTATCGGTATTTTTGGTATAACTGTTTTAGGCGGTCGTGTTTTTTGTGGTTGGATATGCCCACAAACTATCTTTCGTGTCATATATAGAGATATTATAGAAACAAAGCTTTTAGGGCTTCGTAAACGTATTAAAAATAAGCAAAAAGAGCCTGACTATTCACTGCCTGAAAATCAAGCAAAGCGTATTGTAGCCATAGTTTTATGGACAGCTTTAGCACTAATCGCATCAGCCAACTTAATCTGGTTTTCAGTTCCGCCTGAAGATTTTTTCAACTACATACAAAATCCTGCAGACCATGGTGTTATGATAGGGACTCTTATCGTTTTAACTCTGTTTCTAGTCTCTGATATTGTATTTTTCAAAGAGAATTACTGTATCTACGTATGCCCTTACTCTCGTATTCAATCGGTGCTTTATGATGAAGATACCGTTATGGCAATATATGATCCACATCGTGGCGGTAATATCTATGATGAACATAAAAATAAACTATTTACAAAACAAAAAGAGCTTCAAAAAGTTGAGCCTAATGCTGAGTGTACGGCTTGTGAGAGCTGTGTAACAGTGTGTCCTACACATATAGATATACGTAAAGGTCTGCAACTAGAGTGTATCAACTGTTTGGAGTGTGTTGATGCCTGTACGACCGTTATGGGTAAATTGGGCAAACCTAGCCTCGTTCGCTGGTCAAGCACCAAAGAGACGATAGCACAGAGCGGAAAAACAAAATATTTACGTCCTAAAATTTTAGGATATATTGCTATTTTACTTATAGTATCTACTATCTTGGGTGTTATGGGAAGTGAAAAAGAGTATATGCTTTTAAATATAAACAAAGAGAATCGTCTCTATAGCATCTCAAAACAGCAAGACGGCAGTGTAAGAGTTGATAACTCATATATCTTCTTATTGCAAAACACTCTCAATGAAAATCATAAATATTACTTTGAGGTTATACCGCCTAAAGGAATTACGGGAACGATAAGAATAGACCGTCCTAAGAAGGCATTTTTAGCAAGACCCGGCGTTAAGAAAAAAACTATTGTCAGATTAAGCACAAATGATGTCTTGGTAAAAGATTCACGTAAAGATACCGTCATACCTATCACCATTAAAGCGTATGCCGTTGATGCAAAAGACAAGGTTGTTGTCTTAAGACACTCTACATTCACATATCCTCGTTACGATATGATAGAAAAAGCAAAATAGATTAATCATGAGATTTTCTCATGATTAAACAGCTCTAAGAAAGATAAAATCTCATCACTTGGCATAGGTGGTGCTATAAAGTATCCTTGTGCATAATCAATACCAAATTTTTTGACACGTTTTAAGATGGCTTCATCAGCCACAAACTCCGCAACACTTTCAGCTCCCATCAACTTGGAAAATTTTGTTATTGTTTGAGCAATTGCGGCAGAGTTTGGATCTGTATTTATATTTTTGATGAATTGACCGTCAATTTTGATAAAATCAACCTGCATCATCATAAGATGTGCAAAATTGGAGTGTCCTGTTCCAAAATCATCTATAGCTATCTTATAACCCTCTTTTTTTAATTTAGCTAGAGTTTTTATTACAGGCTCTATCTCCTGTATAGCATCAGTCTCTAAAAGTTCAAAGGTAATCTGAGATGGATTTACTCCATAAGCGTGTTGATTTTCTTGAATATATAAGAGTAGATCAAAAGCCGTAAAATCTCTAAATGATACGTTTATATTGAAACTAATCTCTTGATGGCGTGAAGCTATGGCAAATACTTTTTGTATCATTATCTTTGTAATTTCCGTTATTTTACCCATCTGTGCGGCAACTTGTAAAAAATGAAACGGTGCAATAATATCATCACCCTCTCTCATTCTTACAAGAGATTCAAATTTGCTGACTTTTTGCTCTTTTATATTGTAAATAGGTTGAAAATACGGCACAAAACGTCTCTCTTTAAGAGCTTTGTTGAAACGATTTGACCAATCAAGGTTCTCTTCAAACTTCTCTTTTATAGATTCTGTCTCATTACACTTAACAGGTGTAGCAGAGTTTCTCTGTCTTGCCTCTAGCAGAGCTATACCGGCTTGTTCTATAAGAGGATGAGATATTGCTACACCGCTAAAGAGCTGAGGGTTTAATTTGATGGATTCATAAGAGAAGTTTAGATGTGCTATCTGCTCTGCCAATTTAAAGAAGTTATCTATCTCTTGAGTATCTTGTAAAAGAGCAAAAGTATCATCTTCAAGACGGTAAGCCTGAAGGTTTTTACATCTGTTTAATCTCTCAACTACACCATTTATCAGTATGCTCACAGCATCTAGTCCATAAAGATTAAAGAGAGTTTTATAGTTATTTAATTCAAAAATCATAAGGCTCTTGCCATCTTCATCTGCTAAATCTTGAAGAAGTTTATGACGATTATACAGTTGCGTCTGCTCATCTTTTATGATTAAGTCTAAGAGTTTGTTGTGCGTACATGTAAGGTTGTAGTTTAAATCTTCAAACTCTTTTATGTCGGTATGTTGCAATTTTATATCATCTTTTTGACCCAGATTTGAAGAAAAATCCAATACTTTTTTCAGAGTATCCGATAGTTTTAGAGCCAAAGATCTAATGGCAGATACTCCTGAAATAATACTAATGATGTAAATTATACTCATTATAAGTGCTAATACAACTCCTATAATAAGAGTCTGATTTGTCAATTTATCTACAGTTTTAAAAATTTCACCGTTTTTTGCAATCAACCTAAGTGTTAAATTTGTGCCGTTTATATCCTTAGAGTAGATGGTACAAGAGTTCATAAGCTTTGTATCTGGTTTTATCTTCATTAAAGAGCGGTCTTTGAAGTCTGGATTTTGATACAGTTTATAAAAAGAGTGTCTCGAAAAATCTGCATAGCTTTTATCATCATCTGATGTAACTATTAGATAGCCGTTCTCATCTATCAATTGTGCATAAGCATCAAAAGGAAGTTTCAAATTTTTAATAACATCCGCAACACCCTCTGCCGATAAAGTAAGACCGATAACACCTTTAAAACTATCTTTTTCATAAATTGGTATAAGATATGCACCTAACTCTCCGGCATCAACCGCCCAAGGCTCTTTATATAGAGGTGAATATATTATCTCTTTGTTTGGATTATGTGAAGGATCACCATTATAATAAAACGAGTATTGCGTAACGTCTAATTCTGGCGAGAGTTCATCTTCGGGAGATATTGGAGGGTAAGCCAAAGCATAATTTTTACCTATATTGACCCAAGCAGCGGTGATAAGGTCATTTTTCCCATCAACACTTCTTGCTACAGATGGAACTAGAGCTTTTAATGCCGATAGTAAAACAGTATCTTCTTTTTTTATGTTTAAAATATTTGTGCTGTAAACAGATGTCTTTAGCTCTTTTTTAAAAGAGCTGTCATTATGTATAAAAAAACCACCCTTATCCACCCATTTTCCATCATCAATGATAAAAGATTCTTTTTTGCTCAATATGAGCTGCAAAGTGTCTCGAAGTTGATAAAGACGCAGTTTTTCAAGATTAAACCGCTGATTTATGACCTCTGAAGTCTGTTTTGCTATCTCTTGAAAGCTTTTTTTTGCAGTAGTTTGCAAAGCCTCTTTATTTATGGTAGATTGGTACATATTAAGTAAAAAAAGAGCTAAAAGAAGCGTCAATATCAGGATAAAAGGGATTATTGACTGCCGTATAAAACGGCGATATATAAGTTGGTAAATGGATATACTATCTTTTTTAAGCACGAAAACACCTTGTGAGTTGTTCTGTTAGTATATCACAAAATTATTAGACTAAAACAGCCTCTTTATCTCCTTTTTCAATAACCCCTATCTCATAACCATCGCTATCTGCCAAAACAGCAGCTACATTTTCAGGTTTAACGACTAAAACCATTCCCACACCCATATTAAAGGCTCTAAACATCTCACTCTGATTTACATGTTTACCGATAAGCTCAAAAATAGGAAGAGTCTCTATCTTACTCTGCGTAACAACTGCTCTCATCCCCTCGGGAAGTACACGAGGAAGATTCTCTACTATTCCGCCGCCTGTGATATGTGCTAGGGCTTGAATTTTCTCTTTTAATCTCTTAAAAGTTTTTACATATATCCGTGTTGGAGTGAGAAGAGTTCTTATAAGAGGCTCTCCGTTAAAATCTTCATTAAAGTCCATATTCATCTTCTCAAAAAGAACTTTACGAGCAAGAGAGAAACCATTTGAGTGGATACCTGAACTAGGAAGTGCTATCAAAACATCACCTACATTTACATGTAAAGTTCTGTCTAATTCGCTTTTCTCTCCTATGCCTACGGCAAAACCTGCCAAGTCATAATCATCTTCTGCGTACATACCCGGCATCTCGGCAGTCTCTCCACCGATTAAAGCACACTCACTCTGACGACAACCCTCTGCAATAGAGCCGACAACGGCAGTTGCAACTTCAACTTCAAGTTTACCCGTAGCGTAAT
Source organism: Helicobacteraceae bacterium (assembly GCA_015484575.1). Lineage (GTDB taxonomy): Bacteria > Campylobacterota > Campylobacteria > Campylobacterales > Sulfurimonadaceae > S010-53. The sequence goes on along the minus strand of WFND01000021.1, from coordinate 448 downwards.
AATCAAGAAAAAATGATGGTGTAGCAAAGTTACAGATAAGATCATTAACGCACATAGCAACTAAATCTATGCCGACCGTGTCATGAATACCAGAATCGATAGCCAGTTTCAATTTTGTGCCTACACCATCGGTAGCAGCCAACATTACAGGCTCTTTATATCCACTAGGAAGTTCAAATGCCCCTGCAAAAGAGCCTATGCCACCAAGTACACCATCTATCTTAGTCGATTTTACAAGAGGTTTGATATTTTCTACAAAACTATTACCTGCATCAATATCGACACCGGCATCTTTATAACTGATCTGGCTCATGAACATCTACTCCCAACGAAAAATAATATCTGGAAGTATAGCGAAGATGGTATTTTCTTTTTCTTTAATCGGTTAATAGGATGTTATTTATACTTTTGCTCTATAATAGCATTAATGATTTACATGTAAAGAGTT
>WFND01000020.1 GCA_015484575.1 Helicobacteraceae bacterium | reverse complement strand
TTTATAGATTTCCTTTTTTATCCAATTTTAGAAGATATATATCTTTACCTTGTGAAACTCCACCCTCGCTATAACCGACAACAACAATGCCATCTTCTGTTTTTGCTATAGCATAACCCACATCATCACGTATTCCACCGTAACTTTTCTGTATGATAGTTTCTCCTTTATGATTTAACTTTAAGAGATAAAGTTGTGAATCATAATTTTTTGTACTTTTTGTGTAACCGCACACCCAGTATCCTCCATCAACTTCAACGATACCAAATCCCTCTTCATCCTCACTATAGCCGTAGTGTCCCTGCCACTGTAATCTTCCCGTACTATCAGTTTTAACTACAAAAATATCTTTATTGTTATAACGAAAACTTTTAGTTGTTCCTACTATAATATATCCGCCATCTTCTGTCGCTATAATCTGCTGTGCCGTCTCATCTTGCTTAAAACCGTAAACACGTCTCCAGACTCTCTTACCGCTCTCATCTATCTTTACAACAAACATATCCAGATGACCTTTTCCCCAAGTATCCGTAAATCCTGCGAAGATGTAACCATCTTTTACTCTTATAATTGAATTTGCTTTTTCTGGTTCACTTCCGCCATACCTTCTAACCCACTTATATTTGCCATCAATTCCTACTGCATTTAACTGCATATCTACATCTGAATTAAATGCTCTAATTATATCTTCATGTCCGGCTATCATTACGTTTTTATCATTTATCTTCGCCATTGATTTACCGCTATATCTATCATCATCATCAAGATACAGACCTCTCTGCCACAGCCTCATGCCGTCATCAGTTATACGTCCCACATATAGACTTTGAACACGATTGCCAAAACTTTGAGTTTCTCCACTAAACATAAAGCCTTTATCTATTTTGATTAAAGCATCTATACTCTCTTCACCATCTCCGCCATAAGTCGATGACCATATTTTATTACCTAAAAAATCCGTTTTAATGATATAGCCATCATACTGCCCTGCTCCAAAACTCTCTGTTTTTCCACCTATAAGATAGCCGTCTTCAAGGACTAAAATAGCTTTGGCAATATCACTGTATCTGCCTCCAAATCGTTTTTCAAAATACTTTTTGGTTTTAGAAGATAGAAGTTTTAGTGATTTTTTCTTGCTCCAGCCTTTTATATCTGCGGTAAAAGTTTTATAATGTACTTTACACCATGAAATACCATATCTATCGACTTCTCTGCATCTTAAAATATTTACTCCCCTATAAGATGAGAGCTGTGCGATAATCTTTGAATCTTTTTTATTATTTTCATAGATATTAAGTCTGCTTTGAGCAGAGAGTACAAGAGAAGTTAAAACAATTATAGATATAATATTTTTCATAGATGCTCCTAAGTAGCATAATTTTTTGTTATAGAGTATATCTAAAAAAAACTGAAATAAGTTTGGATTTGCGGAGATTTTTTTAGTGAATAAGTTATGTGGTATTGATGAAGCCGGTCGAGGTCCTATAGCAGGGTCTTTGGTTATGGCGGGAGTAGTTTTAAATAAAAGCATTGATGGCTTAAATGATTCAAAAAAATTGACTCAGAAAAAACGTGAAATACTTTTTGAACATATTATAAAAGAGAGCCGATACCATATTGTCAGTTTTTCAGCAGCTAAAGTTGATGAATTTGGCATCTCTAAATGCCTCAAAGAAGGACTCTTAGAGATAATTTCAACTATCAAAGCAGATAACTATCTTTTTGATGGAAATTCTACATTTGGTGTCAGTAACCTTAAGACTATGATAAAAGCAGATGCTAAAATTGCCGAAGTAAGTGCTGCTTCTATATTGGCAAAAGTTACTAGAGATAGACAGATGGTAGAGTTTGCAAAAATTTACCCACAATATAAATTTGAAAAACATAAGGGTTACGGTACAGCTTTACATGTAAGGCTTATCAAAGAGCATGGATATTGTAATATTCATCGTAAAAGCTTTAGAATAAAAGCTTTAGAACCTACACTTTTTGAGAAAAATTATGGCAACTTGTGAATTTTGTTCGGCACCGCTACCGAAAAACAGCAATATCTGTCTCTACTGCAATGAACGTAACGATATTGATTTACGTGGAGAAAAACAGCGTGTAAATTTACGTCCAAATGAACGCAGAGACTGTCCTGTATGCAATATACCGCTTACAACCGTAAATGTTGGAGTAAAAACAGCCCTGTTTATAGAGAGTTGCGAAAGCTGTTACGGTCTATTTTTTGATAATTTAGAATTGGAAGAGCTTATAAAAAGCAGAGTCAAACCAAGCAGCAATATCAACTACAAAAAAATCTTAGACCTAAACAATAATCCTCGTTATGTAGATATAGTAACATATAGACATTGTCCCGTCTGTAAAGGGGTGATGAATCGAGTAAATTATGATAAAAGAAGCGGTGTAATTATGGATGTCTGTAAGCAACACGGCATCTGGCTGGATCCGGGAGAATTGACACATATATTAGAGTACTCTTATCTTAGTAACACTATGCCAAAAACAGAACACTCAACACATAACACTCTTAAAAAAGAGACAAGATATACGGAAAAATCCAAAGAGACAGGGAACTACTTGCTAGATATACTCTGGGATATTTTATCTGCGTAAGCAGTTAATAGAAAAATCGGGTAAGAGTTTTTATCATCTTTTTTTATTGTATAAGCTGTTGTGAAGTTAATCTCTTTAAAGCCTATATTTTTAAGCTTTACATGTAAGGCATCTCTATCAAATCCAAAATGAAATACTCCATCATTTCCATGTGCATGAAAAGTTCCATCTTCCCTATCCAAATCTGCAAGAGCCAAAAAACCTCCATCTTTGAGATGCTCATAAAAGACTCTTAATATTTCATCCGTATCTTCTACATGATGAAGTGCCATAGCAGAGATAATACCATCAAAATCATCTTTTAATCTCTCATGAATAATATTTTGACAATACGGAGTCACAAACTCTTTAAGCTCATCTTTTTGACTAAGCTCATTTAACATTCCCGCAGAAATATCTACAGCAGCAACTTTTGCCACTCGTCCTAACATATGAGAAGTCAATAACCCGGTACCGGCTCCAAAATCCATAATGCTCATGGATCTGTCCAAAGCTACATTTTTTATTAAAGTTTTTGCAATATTTTTAGAGAGTTCACTTCTGACATCACTCATATCCCACTCTTTTGCTATCTTATCAAATCGACTCATTTTTTTCCTTTTACATGTAAACTTTCGCTATAATCACACTTATGAAATCAATAGAACATATAAAAAACGCACTTAAAGATCTCGACAGTGAAGTTGAAAGTATTTTACTAAATATATCTCTCTCATTACAAGAAAAAGACAATGTAATGTTACCTCTTTTACAACAAAAACGTGTTTTGACGCAGACTTTGAAAGATTTAGAATACTTAAAAGCAAATCCACCAAAGCCAAATCAGCCTTGTGGAATCTCTAAATATCGCGAAGATTAAGCTTTTGTATTTATAAAAGCATCAACAGAAATTTTACCGGCTCCATGTGCTACTAACACAAACAGCATTAAAAAATAGTATAGAGGAATCTCAAATCCATTATCTCCACTGCTAAATCCATTTGGAAGATGAACGGTCACAACCGCTACAACCATAACAACCATTAACGGTATAGAGATAAGACGTGTAAAAAGTCCCAACGTCAATAAAACCACACCTGTTATTTCAGTAGATGCAGCCATATAAGCTTGTAATGTTGGAAGTGGCAGACCCATAGATTCAAACCATGAAGCAACCGCCCCTATATCACTCCATTTATTCATTGCAGGTTCATAAAAACCATAAGCTAAAATCAATCTTATAAAAAGAAGCGATAAGCTCTGAAACTTACTTAACAGTGGGTCTAATATCTTTGTTACTTTCAATAATTGGCATTGCATTGTATATCCTTCATAGTTCAAAAATCACACAGTGCGCACTCTGTCATATCTGAACTATTACATGTAAGAAGTTCTTACATGTAACAATAAACTATCAACCACACTTACCTGCACCGCATTTCATAGCAGCTTTAGCTTTTTTTGCCGGTTTTGCATCTCCACATTTACCTGCACCACATCTCATAGTTTTAGCCTTTTCATCAGCTTTCTTAGCCATTTTGCCACCACATTTACCAGCACCGCATTTCATAGTTTTAGCCGGTTTTGCATCTCCACATTTACCAGCACCACATTTATCCATAGCACTTACCGTAGTTGTTGTTGCCACCATAAAAAAAGCGGCTCCAAAAAGTGTTGTCATTAATTTTGTTAAACGCATGATCTTCCTTAAGTTTTGATTGTGTATTGTAACACAGCAGACAATTTTATACTGTAACAATAGTCACATTATGGCAATTTTACATAAAATAACAAAAATTTATACGAATATTAAAAGTTAGATTAGGAGATTAAGGAAATAACAAAGCTTTAAAGTAATTTGATTTAAGGATGGTGCGGACGAGAGGACTTGAACCTCCACACCTTGCGGCACCAGATCCTAAGTCTGTTTTTGTACACTTTTCATATTTTCTTAAATCTTTTCATTTTCTTTCAAAACTTCGTAATATAGGATACTTTAAAAGATTCAACTTTTTCATATCTTTTCAAAAATAAGTATCTGTTTTCAAAATTTGTAGTAAAAATTGTAGTAAAAATTTGATTTTACTCCTTGAAAAAAACTTCTTTTCAAGATAGAATACTTTACTTAAATTATGGACTTGGATTTTACAGGAAATATACTTACAGAAGCCTATCAATTGACTTCTTTTTATAATTTTTTTGGAGGACTTTGTGGCACTCAAACCTGTTGGTGGAAAATACGAAGGTGTTTGGATAAATGAGCTCAAAAATGGTGATATATCCTACTACATCAATTATCGTGATGAAAATGGTAATCCTGTAAAGGTACAAGTTGGTAAAAAAACTGCCACTTCTGATTTTACAGCAAGAGATGCATATGCGAAACTCATTGAGATTAAATATAAATTGCAACATGATCAAGCGCCAACTATAAAAAGCGGACGGGTTGCCAAAATAAAACTCAACACACTCTGGGAAGCATTTTTAACATATGTAAAAGGTAACAACAAATCTTGGATTGAATATAAGCAAAACTACAACAAACATATTGGACCTGTGTTTGGATGTAGATACGCATCAACTTGGCCACCCGTACGCATAAACACTTGGCCACTTGAGTGCTAAAAAATATTCTTACGATATTGTAGCATAGGGTGGCCAAATAAATTACTGATTTGCAAGCAATTCTCTCATAGATGGACCACTGAGTTCAATTTTGTGTGAAGTATGAATGAGTCTATCCATCATGGCATCAGCAATCGTTTCATTGCCCAAATATGCATACCATTCTTTTATTGGGAGTTGTGCTGTAATAATAAGTGAACCATTGAAAGTTCTCTCCTCAACTATTTCAAAGAGATCATTAATTTCATCTCCTTTTAGCGGTGTAATACCAAAGTCGTCAAGCAGCAGAAGTTTAAACTTTGAGATTCTTGCAAGCGTTTTTGTGTAGCTTCCATCAAGTCGTGCCATTTTAATCTCTTCAAGCAGTGCCGGTATTCTGTAATATTTTGCAGAGTAACCAAGAGAGATAGCGCGTCTGGCTAATGCCTGCATAATAAAACTCTTCCCCGTTCCAGTGAGACCATTTATGAGGATGTTTTGAGATTTATTGATAAATTCACAACTCGCTAGTGAAAGTATTTGTGACTTGTCGAGTTTTCTTTTTGCAGTATAGTCGATAGCTTCAAGTGAAGCATTCTTATCCTTGAGTTTTGCTTGTGAGAGCATTCTTGCAATGCGTTTGTCTTTTCGCTGATTTATCTCTGCTTCAAAGAGATGATAGAGCCTCTCCTCGAAAGAGAGTGAAGTGTAGTTTACATCTTCACTTTGCAGTTGAAGTGCATATTTAAACCCTGAAAGAGAAAGCACTGTTGCCTGTTCTAATACTGTAGAGAGTTTTATCATGATTCTATCACCTCACTCTTTTTACTCAGTTGTTGTGCATAATATTCACTGCCTCTGATATTTTCATGTTGATTCATATAGGTGTTGTTTGCACTTACAGTTGATTGATTATGAAGCAGATAGCTTTTTGTTTTTAGCATTGATTCTATAAATGCGACCTTGTAGTTGTTCACATCCAAAGCCACTTTTGCAGCAGCCTCTAAGGCATGATTTCCATATGTTTTTGAAAAGCTTAAAATTGCAATACAGGCTCTATAGGCTTTTGCCGGATGTTCCCTTTTATTCATGATAGATTCCATCAGTGCGGTTGTATAGATACCGATAGAGTTTGCCCAGTTAAGGATTCTTCTTGGGTTCCACTTTTCATATTGGTGCTGGTACTCATCTGGTAGATGTGAGAGTATGGTAGAGTCATGATAACGCTGTGACATTTTTGGATGGTGTGCTATTATCTCTCCATCAAGTGAAATCACCACAGATGTGCTCGTATAGGATATATCAACTTTTTTACCTATATGTATGTAAGGAACGGAGTATCCGCTTCCTTCTAGCTCTACATGATAGGTAACATCAACAGTAGCCCGTTTAAACTCTTTAAAAATGTATTGATTGGCACGCAGTGGGTGCAGATATGGCTTATCAAGCAGTTCAAAGAGCTCTGTTCTGCTTTTTTTCAAACGGCGGACTATTTTATTGTTATAGCCGTCAAGAAGTAGATTTATCTGCTGATTCAGCTCATCAACACTGAAAAAGGTATGGTGACGCAATTTCATTAGAATCCATCGCTGTATCGCTTTTACTCCAAGTTCTACTTTTGATTTGTCTTGTGGTTTATAAGGACGTGCAGGTTCTATTGCAACATTGTAGTGTCTTGCCATATCTGCATAACTCTCATTGAGTTTTACAACACCTTTTTTATGTGAGATAACCGCTGCTTTGAGATTGTCAGGTACTAATATGTTTGGTACACCTCCGTAAAAATGAAAGGCTTGCACATGAGATTCTATAAAGTGCTTGGTTGATTGTGTAGGAGTGGCGTGTACAAAGGTATATCCACTCGCACCAAGTACACAGACAAATATTTGAGCGTTTGAGATCTCTCCGGTTGCTTGATTGACAATAGGGATAGTGAGTCCACTGTAATCTACAAAGAGCTTATCTCCGTTGTAGTGTACCTGTCGCATTGAAGGATTGAGTTTTTTTACATATTTCGCGTAGTAGCGGTTAAACTGGGAATAGCTGTAAAGATTAGGATTCTTCTCTTTATACTCCTGCCATAGCAGCAGTTTCGTCATCCCTTTTTTGGAGAGTTCCTGTTTGACTTCATTCCAGTTTGGATGGACACTCTCAAGATAACCTGCAGGGTGTTTTTTAGGTTTAGTGGAGGCAAAAAGCTCTGCAAGTTCTTTATCGCTTAGTGCTAAAACTTCATCAAGGGTTGAACCAAGTGTTATATAGCTCTTTATATAATTTGCAACACTGTTACGAGATACTCCTGTCATGGTCTGTATCTGTCTGTTTGATAGTTGATTACGATATTTTAATCGTAACACCTCTTTGATTTTATTCATGGATATTCTCCTCATTTTTCACACACCTTATTTT
>WFND01000019.1 GCA_015484575.1 Helicobacteraceae bacterium | reverse complement strand
GGCTTGTAGATTCACAAAAAAAAGAGCTGTATCTCTATAAGGCAGATAAAAATCTTTATGATTATGAGATAAAAAGAACCGTTAGCGATAAAGATACGCAGATGCTTTTGGGAGTCATAGAGATACACTTTTCAAATATATATTTTGAAAAAATGCTAAAAGAGTATCAGCTGTTTACTCTTCAGATTATAGTCGCATTTGTTATTATGGCTACTATTATGCTGTGGCTTTTAAGACGTGCATTTTCTCCTATGTATAAGTTGTTGAAACTAATCAACACTTTTGAGCCTAAGAGAGATAATTTTAATCTAAAACGTACTAAAGACAAAGACGAGATAGGTGTTATACAGAACGCTTTAGTGGATATGATAGAGAGAATTGAACTTCATAACAGAGAGTTACATACTTTAAATGCAACTTTGGAAGAGAAGGTTTTAAGTCGAACAGAAGATCTTAAAAATCAAAAAGAGTTGTTAGAAAATGAGATTATCAAAGTAAAAGAGCAAGAGAAGATGCTCATGTCACAGTCTCGTCTCGCTGCTATGGGTGAGATGATGAGTATGATTGCCCATCAATGGAGACAGCCTCTAGCAACAGCTACTTTAATGATAAGTAATTACAATATCTCATCTCTATTAGAGAATAAAAAACGTGATGAGAGAGATGAGATTTTAGAAGATATATCAAATACTCTACTGTATCTTTCAGAAACAATAGATGATTTTCAGACCTATTTTAAACCAGATAAACATAAAGATGATTGTGAGTTACATAAGGTAGTAGAACGTGCATACAACTTCTCAAAAGCGAGATTAAAAAACTATGATATACGCTTACATGTAATGTGTAGTGAAGGTTTACATGTAAAGACATATTATAATGAATTAGTTCAGATTATCTTAAATATTATAAACAATGCCATTGATGCAATCATAGAGTCTAAAAGTGATAAAAAAGAGATAACTGTACGTTGCAGACAAGAAGATGGGAAAAGTATCATAGAGGTTGAAGATAGTGGCGGTGGTATTAATGATGCAGTAATAGAGAAAATCTTTGAGCCGTATTTTAGTACAAAAGGAAAAAATGGAACAGGATTAGGCTTGTATATGGCAAATATGATTATTAAAAATCATATTGATGGTGATATTAGAGTTGAAAACATAGAAAATGGAGCTAAGTTTAGTGTAATCCTCCCGCAATAAAACCACTTGCCCATGCAAAATGAAGATTGTATCCACCACGTCTGCCGACAACATCAAGAACCTCTCCGGCAAAATATAGATTTTTAACAAGTTTAGATTGCATATTTTTAGGATTTATGTACTCTGTGCTGATACCTCCACCACTCACTTCTGCATGTTTAAATCCGTGTGTATCACTAACGTCAAATCTCCACTGTGTTAAAGTATAGACAATTTTCTTAATATCTTTCGTAGTTATATCTGTACACAATGTAGATGGATTTATCTTACATGTAAGAAGTATATATGGAGCTATTTTTGATGATATTAGTCCTATTAAAAGATGTTGTATGCTCTTATTGGATAATTTACATGTAAGCTTTGTAAGTTCTGCTATTAAGTGATTTGTATCAAACTTTGGAAGAAGATTTAGTGAGAGTTGTACATGCTGATAATACTTTAGTGCTAAAGATGCCTCTTGAGATATATCTAGTATGGCAAAGCCTGAAATCCCGTACTTTGTAAAGAGCAGATCCCCGCTGATAGAGTTTCGTTTTTCTCTATCTATATAGAGTGTAACTTCTCCGTTAAATTTAACTCCTGCCATTTTAGAGTGAAAATCAGAATTTAGCTGAAGTTGAACCAAAGAGGGGTAGGGAGATATTATCTCATGTTTGAAACTTCTTGCTATATTGTAGCCCTCGATAGAGCCACCAAGCTGTAAAGCTGCCTCTGAGCCTGTTGTTACGACAAGCATATCAAAATCTCCGTATATCTCTTTGTTATCTTTACATATAAGTATAAATTTGGAGTTTTGCTTTTCTATTTTACCTATATATTTTTTATAAAGTATCTTTACATGTAAGGATAAGACAGCACTCTCTAGCAAGAGTTGAACACTTTTTGCTTCATTGGATAGCGGATATACGCGACCATCCTCTTTTATCTCTAAAAATAGTCCCAAAGAGTTACAGAATTTTTTAAAATCTTTAAAGCTGAAGTGCTTAAGAACTTCATCTACAAAGTTTGGATTTTGAGTAGAGTAATCACTTACATGTAAAGAGATATTTGAGATATTACAGCGACCGTTTCCAGAAGCTAAAATCTTCTTACCGACTCTATCACTTTTTTCAAATATAACAACTTCATAAGAGTTTTTTGCAGCGGTTATAGCAGCTGTAAGTCCAGCTGCACCACCACCTACAATGGCTACTTTTTTACTCAAAAGAGATAGGTTTTTGTCCATTTGGTGTTACAACTTGAACACGTATCCATTTTTGGATCATAGCCCTAAGCTTTCCGCTTTTACGCCATTTGTCTAAAACAGCATTGACATCATCTCTAAGAGCAGTATCTTTTTTTGCAAATGCCCATGCCAAATTCTCTTTTGTATAAGGAACATACCAGCCCATAATACCTTTTAAAGATAGTTCGGCAGTATAGTACCAGATAGATGGAGCATCATGAAAAAAGTAATCTATATCTCCATTCATAACAGCTACGATACCGTTTTTATCTGAAGTATATCCTTTCATAGAGGCATTTTTAAATGATTTTTTTACAAACTCCTCACCTGTCGTTGAGTTTATATATCCGATTTTAGTGCCTAAACCGCCATTTGAAATATCTGGAGAACTAGCACCTTCTCTCATAACAGCCATCTGTGAAGTCTGCATATAAGGCTTGGAAAAAAGAGCATATTTTGAGCGTTTTTTTGTTATAGAGACACCTGCCATTACTATATTGATAATACCGCTATCAAGTGCTAGAGGAAGTTGTTCCCACGGTAATATCTTAATCTCAACATCTCTATTTAACTCTTTTGCAAGTGCGTACGCAAAATCAGCTTCAAGACCGGAGGGCTTACCTTTTATCTTAAAAGCTATCGGCGGATAGTTTACGCTCATTCCAACAATTAACGGAGCTTTTTTTGGTGTTGTAGGAGTTGTATCTTGTGAACATCCAAAAAATATGAATGAAGTAAGTACAAAAAATAAAAATGTAATTTTTCTTAACATCTGTAACCTTTAAAATTTTTATTATTATAGCTAATATTAGCAAGGTATAATTACAATATTAAAATTTATAG
>WFND01000018.1 GCA_015484575.1 Helicobacteraceae bacterium | reverse complement strand
CTTATTATCTCACCGTTAAAGCCTAAAAGATTTTTAAAATGTCCAAAACTTTTAAGATTTCCGTTAGAAAGTGTATCTCCACTTCTAAAACTGTCTAAAACAACAATTTTACTATCGGGATGATTTTTTTGAAAATACAGAGCCAAATTAGAGCCGATAAATCCCGCTCCACCTGTAATTAAAATAGTTTTGTTTGTTAGCTTTTCATCTATATACTGCATGACTTACCTTGTAAAAATAGTTTCTAATTGTATCAAAAGCATTATTAACACCATGTTACTTGACGCGTATCAATACAATTTAAGATATAAATAACTATAATATCCCCGTATAAAATCATTCAACGGAGAAATATATGAAAAAAATCGCTCTTACTTTATTAGTAGCAAGTGTTGGTCTAATGGCAGCTGATGGTGCAGCTTTATTTAAAAAATGTTCTGCATGTCATGGTGCGCATGGTGAAAAACATGCTCTTGGTAAATCAGGAATCATTAAAGGTACTGATGTAGCTGCTGACTTAGCTGGTTACAAAGCTGGTACTACTAATAAATACGGCATGGGTGCATTAATGAAAGGTCAAGTAGCTTCTTACTCTGACGCTGACATTGCTGCAGTTGCTGCATATATCAAAGGTCTTTAATCAGACTAAATTTACCGCTCTTGCGGTAAGTTTTTAAATTTCTCTCTTTTTTACAATCTTATTTTTTTAAAACACTGTTTTTTTATCCAATAATTTGTCTATTTTAAGTATAATCGCAAAAAATTATGAAGGATTTTCATGAGTAGAGCGTTTAACTTTGGTGCTGGTCCTGCAGCGATACCTTTGGAGGTGCTAGAAGAGGCACAGAAAAACTTAGTAGATTTTAACGGAGAGGGTCTTTCTATCATGGAAGCTTCTCACCGCTCTAAAATGTATGATGATGTTCACACAGAGGCACTTTCACTAATGCGTGAGCTTTATGAGATACCTGAAGATTACGATATTTTACTTCTTCAAGGTGGTGCTTCACTTCAATTTGCTATGGTACCATTAAACCTCTCTTTGGGTGGAAAAGCAGCCTATGCAGATACAGGGAGCTGGTCTTCAAAAGCTATAAAAGAGGCTAAAATTCAAAATATTGATTTTGATATAGTAGCTAGTTCAAAAGAGAGTTCTCACAACCATATACCTGAAAATATCACTTTTGCAGATGATTTAGATTACGCTTATATCACTTCAAACAACACTATTTACGGTACACAGTACAAATCATTTCCAAGTACAAAATCACCTCTTGTCGTAGATGCTTCTAGCGATATATTTTCATATCCTGTTGACTGGTCAAAAGTCGATTTAATGTTTGCGGGAGCTCAAAAAAATGCAGGTCCATCCGGTGTAACTATCGTAATTATCAAAAAAGAGCTTCTTAATCGTGCCGATGAGAGTGTTCCTTCTATGTTAAAGTATAAGACACATGCAGATAACAACTCACTATATAACACTCCGCCGACTTTTGGTATCTATATGTTAAGTTTAATCTTAAAATGGATAAAAAACAGTGGCGGTATCAAAGCTATACAAAAAGCAAATGAAGCCAAAGCGACACTTTTATATGATGCGATAGATAACAGCAACGGCTTTTATGTCGGACATGCACAGAAAGATTCCCGCTCACTTATGAATGTCTCTTTTAATATCAGAGATAAAGATGCCGACTTAGAGGCAAAGCTTATCAAAGAGGCGACTGAAGCTAAGATGATTGGGCTTAAAGGACACCGCTCAATCGGTGGTTTAAGAGCATCTATATATAATGCAATGACACTAGAGGGTGTTCAAGCTTTAGTAGATTTGATGAATAAATTTGCTGATGAAAACAGATAAGGATAATATATGTATAAAATTCAGACACTAAATAAAATATCTCCTATAGGGCTAGATCATTTTGAGCGTGAAAATTATGAAGTGGCTAGTGAGATTATCAATCCTGATGCCATAGTTGTCAGAAGTTTTAAGATGCACGAAATGGAGTTTGGCGAAAATCTAAAAGCTATCGCTCGTGCAGGAGCTGGAACTAACAATATACCTCTTGATAGATGTAGTCAAAACGGTATAGTGGTTTTCAACTCTCCCGGAGCAAATGCAAATGCCGTAAAAGAGATAGTAATAGCAAGTCTGCTGCTATCTTCTCGTGATATAGCCGGTGGTGTTGCTTGGACACAGAGTATTAAAGATGAGGGTGAAAATGTCCCTTCATTGGTTGAAAAGCACAAATCAAACTTTGCTGGTTGTGAGATTAAGGGCAAAAAACTAGGTGTTATAGGGCTAGGTGCTATCGGTGCTATGGTTGCAAACAGTGCTATTGATTTAGGTATGGAAGTTGTGGGATATGACCCTTACCTCTCGGTAGATGCGGCGTGGGAACTTTCAAGCAAGGTTAAAAAAGCTACAGGCTTGGAGACTCTGTTAAAAGAGGTAGATTATATCACTGTGCATGTACCGCTTTTAGAGAGTACAAAAGAGATGTTTAACAGTGAAAAATTTGCCATGATGAAAGAGGGTGTCAAGATTATAAACTTCTCTCGCGGTGCTCTTGTAAATGATGATGATATGATTAAAGCTATCGGTGAGGGTAAAGTATCTACTTATGTAACGGATTTTCCCGAAGCAAAATTACTAGGTGTTAAAGGCATAATCCCTATACCACACTTAGGAGCTTCGACAGCAGAATCAGAGCAAAATTGTGCAGTAATGGCAGTAGAAGAGGTAAAGGATTTCTTGCAACATGGAAATATTCAAAACTCCGTAAACTTCCCTGCATGTGTTTTACACAAAACATCAGGCGATAAAAGAATTACTATCGCAAATAAAAATGTACCCAATATGATAGGTGAAATCACCTCAATCTTAGCAAAATACAGCATAAATATCCACGATATGCTAAATAAAAGCAGAGGCGAATTAGCTTATAATATCATAGATGTTGACGGTGACTTGACAGATGAGATAATATCTGAACTTCAAAATATTGAAGGTGTTGTTATGGTTAGAGTTATTATCTAATCTCTTATATGCTTGAATATTTTATTCAGGCGTATAATTTTTCTTCTTTAAAGCCTCTCTTTTTTTCTCTTGTTTAGCCGCATCATTTAGTGCATCTTCTCCATCAAAAAGTGCTTGAGAGCGAAACTTCTCTTCATCATCAAATTGACCGCTTTTTATGCCCCATAAAAAGGCTGTAAGTGCCAAAGAGCCTAAAAATATCGATGCTCCAAGCATCATAGCTATTACCCAACTATCCATTATAAGTACCTACTTTCTATTCCAGCTGTAGCGTATTCTCATAGAGTTTGCAACGACCAAAAGCGAACTTACGGACATGGAAACTGCTGCTACAAGGGGGATAATATATCCAGACATTGCCAAAGGAATTGTAATGCCATTATACACTAAAGAGAGTGCCAAGTTCTGTTTTATGAGTCTGTATGTTGTTTTTGATATTTTGTACGCTTCACTTAAAGATGTTAGAGAATCGTGCATCAAAACGACATCACTCACATCTATCGCTATATCACTTCCACTTCCCATAGCTATACCTATATCTGCACCGCTTAGAGCCAAAATATCATTTACACCGTCTCCAACCATCATCACTTTTTCGCCGCTAGATTGAAGTTTTTCAAGATATTCAAATTTTGATTTTGGTGTCATTTCACTCTCAAATTTATCTATACCAAGCTCAGAGCTTATCTCCTGAACAACTTTTCTGCTGTCACCACTTAGTATAATGATATTTAAAGACTCTTTTTTAAGATACTCTATACTCTCTTTTGCATCCTCTTTTAGAGTATCTTTTAGCTCAAATATAGCTTTTATCTGCGAATCTATTGCAAAATAAAATGCACTGTTTTGTATATCATGCTTACATGTAACGCCATTTTCACTCATCAATCTAGCATTTCCGCCAAGTAAAAGCTTCTCTTTATATCGTCCCGCTATCCCTTTTGCGGTTATCGTATTTACCTCATCAAGAGATAGTGTCTCATCTAGGTTTAGATATTTGGCAACACCTTTTGATATTGGATGTTTTGAACTTTTACACAGAGCATATATCAATCTCTTATCTACGCTTTCATCTATCCAGTGAGTCTTTATGACCTTCGGTTTTGCCTCTGTCAGAGTTCCTGTTTTATCAAATATAACAGTATCTATATTTGCCATAGTCTCAAGTTGTGCGGCCTCTTTAAATAATATTCCCCGTTTTGCACCCAATCCTAAACCGACCAAAGTTGCGACAGGAGTAGCCAGAGCCAAAGCACAGGGACAGGCTATGATAATAACAGAGATACCAACCATAAAAGCTCTGTCAAAATCGTGAGGCCATAACCACCAGAGGAGAAACGTAATAAGAGAAAAGATTAAAATAGTAGATGAAAAATATTCAGAGAGTCTGTTTGCCAACTGCTCAATGCGTGGTTTTTTACTCATAGAATTCTCTAGCATAGCCATAAGATTTGAGAGCGTTGAATGGGCAAAATCTTTTATAACTTTATAGCGAACGGTAGCATCTATGCTTAATGTCGCACTAATTATATTGTCTCCCACTTTTTTATAAACAGGGGTACTCTCACCGGTTAAACTAGACTCGTCAAAACTACCTTCTCCCTCTATTATAATACCATCAAGAGCAATTTTTTCACCATTTTCTACAGCTACTGTTTCACCCACTTTAACATCATTGACACCGATACTCTCTACTTTGCCATCTCTTATAACATTGACCTCGTTTGGTACATGTTTACTCATAATATCAAGCGTATCGGCAGCACTTTTTTTACTTAAAACTTCTAAAAATTTACCAAAAAGTACAAAAGCGATAATCATCGTAACCGAATCAAAATAGGCCTCTCCCAAACCAGAAAGAGTGATATATATAGAGTAGATATATGTTAAAACCGCACCCGTAGCCACTAAAATATCCATATTTACAATACGATTTTTCAGACCAAAATATGCACCTTTAAAAAATACCCAGCCACTATAAAAAAGTACGGGAGTAGCCAAAACCCACTCCCCTACATTTAAAATGGTAACAATATCATCAGAGATACCGGAAAAATAGCCGTGATACTGTGCAAAAGAGATAGACATCATATTCATCAGAGAAAAACCTGCAACCGCCATACGAAGATAGTAATCTTTTCTCTGTGCATCTGCACGTGACTCTTGGATTGAACTGTCATAAGGAAAGGCATCATACCCGATAGCACGAATCATATCTATAATATTTGAGAGCTTAACAACATTATCTGCCCACGAGATATGTGCTTTGTTTGTCGTAAAGTTTATGTTGACATCTACCACACCCTCCATCTTATACAGAGCTTTTTCGTTTAGCCAGACACAAGCCGCACAGTGAATACCCTCAATAACAAGAGATACCTCCGAAAAGCCGTCACTGTTTACGTTAACAAAACGTTCATAAAATGCCGGAGTGTTATAGTTTTTGCTATCTTCATACTGCTGTATAGGCGGAGCTAGTTTAATGC
>WFND01000017.1 GCA_015484575.1 Helicobacteraceae bacterium | reverse complement strand
ATGTAAAGATGAAGGGTCAAGAAGATATGAACCCTGCCGCAAGAAGTGAAGATAATGACAGCTATAACACAAAAAAGCCTTGGCAACGTATTATCATACTATTAGCAGGTCCTGCTGCAAATTTTGTTACAGCTTATGTGCTGTACTTTTTAATAGCTTTAGGCTCTCCTCAAACATTAGCTCCCGTTGTCGGTAAGATTGTACCTGACTCTCCGGCTTTTAAAGCTGGATTGATGGAAAATGACAAAATAACCTCTATAAACAATCACACCGTTAAGACATGGAAAGAGATGAGTCAAATCATAAAAAATTCACAAGGTACGTTAAGTATAACCGTACAAAGAGGTGCTTACGTAAAGACTTTACATGTAACGCCAAATACAAAAGAGACAGAAAATATGTTTCATGAAAAAGTACGGCGTAAGATGATAGGAATAGGCTCTGCAGGTGTCGCTATTACTCAACATTTCACCTTTTTTGAATCTTTTGGATATGCTATGAGCGAGACTTATGATGCTTCTAAAATCATCTTTTTGAGTATGCAAAAACTTATAAGCGGTGCTGTTCCTGCAAAAGAGCTTGGAGGTGTGGTAAGTATAGTAAAAATCACTGCTGATGCTTCACACAACGGCTGGATGGCACTATTTTTCTTTACTGCTTTAATCTCTGTAAATCTTGGTGTCTTAAATCTGCTTCCTATACCTGCTCTTGATGGTGGACATATTATGTTTAATCTATATGAGATGCTAACATCACATGCACCTAGTGAAGCTGTACTTGTCAAGCTGACCGTTGCGGGTTGGGTTTTACTTTTGGGATTGATGAGTTTGGGGCTTTATAATGATATAAACAGGCTTGTGGGATAAATCACCAAAAGGTGATTTATATATTTTATTTAACTAAGGCACTCATATAGTCTTCTATATTGCCCGGCGTAGATGAGATTCCCATAAAATCACCCATACTCAATTTTGGATATGAGATTGCTAAGTAATACTTTGCATGTAATATCTTTGCCGTATTGTCTTCTATCAAAATCATATATGGCAAAAATGCTGAATGCTTTTGACCTTTAATCTCTGGAATATATGAACTCTCTCCATCTTTACCGGTCATAGCAACACCTACTAAAGTTGAATTTTTCAGCTTTAAAGTAAATACGACATTGTCTCCGGCTTTCTCTTGTATTTTTGATAAAAGATTTTCACCTTTACCTATCTCTATCATATCTTCATAATAAGGCATTCCCATCATAAAGTGATAACCTGCAATATCATCATCATCCAACGCGTCTGCTGAAGGCTCTAAAGTACCAAATGCAAATGCCAACTTTGAAGATATGCTAGAAGCTACATCTTCTTTATAATCATCTTGCATAAAAGCGTGTAAGAAATATTCTGGATTTGTAATAATCAACTTTTTATCATTATCAGAGATAAGAACTTTCTGTACTGCTGCAAAACCACGATTCTTTTTTGATGCTTGATTTTTCATAGCATCATCTGTAAATACTACGATATGATATTTGGCATCACCCATAGCATCATACTCTCCAACAACCTCAAAACCATTTGTTTGCAAAGACTGTTTTACATCTCCTGCACTCTTGTAATCTGCGTACAGATAACTACTTACATCTTTTGCCATAAGACCAGCCGATACTAAAATCATGGCAATTAATCCAGTTAAAACTTTTTTCATTTATACTCCTACGTATTAGTTTTTAGAATAATAGTCTAATAATATGATAATGTCAATACAATACTTAAGTACACAAAAGGTAAAATACAACCACTGAAATAAGGAATATTTTATGGATACAGTTATATACAAACAACATATAGATAAGATAATAGAAAATATAGAAAAAGCACGTTTACATGTAAGTCCTCACCATATAGTAAAGATAGTTGCCGTTAGTAAATATTCTGACGAAGAGGCTATAAAATCTCTCTACGAGATAGGTCAGCGTGCATTTGCAGAGAACAAGGTACAAGATCTAAAAATAAAATCTCAATCTCTTGATGAGTTGCCATTGGAGTGGCATTTTATAGGGAATCTACAAAAAAACAAGATAAATCAACTCATAGCAACAGCTCCATCTCTGTTTCAATCTCTTGATAGCTTAGAGTTAGCTCTGGCTCTACAAAAAAGATTAGAGAAAAACTCTCAAAATATTGATGCTCTTTTACAGATAAACAGTGCCAAAGAGGAGAGTAAATCCGGAGCTACGCCTGAAATGGCAGAAGATATATATGTACAGATAAAAGAGAGTTGTCCAAATATCAACTTAAGAGGTGTTATGAGTATAGGAGCATATACGGACAGAGAGAGTGAGATTCAAAAAAGCTTCGAGATAACACACTCTATATATGAGCATTTAAAAGATGCTACTATCTGCAGTATGGGCATGAGTGGCGATTATGAACTTGCTATTAGATGTGGCTCAAATATGGTACGTCTTGGCTCTGTTATGTTTCCTAGGTAAATTTGGCTCAATGTTTCAAAAAGTAACTTTATATCTCATTTTAACTGCTTTTACACTCTGTGCATCTGACACTATACAACACAGCACTCAAGCACTCAAGACAAACTATCAGCTTATTTATAATAAAACTCAAAAAAAAGTTGATGATTTTTCACAGATGTTTAGCGAAGGAAATTTTTACGGTCGTTTACGCTCAAACAGTTTCTACTTTAGATGGGCAAATGAAGATAAAAAACACTCAACAAATCTCTTAACGGCTCTTGGAGCATCATTTGTATATAAGAGTGCTACATACTCGAATTTTGATTTTACTACTGCACTATACGCTTCACAAGCATTTTTTAACGACACCAATGACCCCGTAGCTCACTTAAAACCTGCAAAAGACACCCTAAGCAGATATGAATATGCAAATACCGGCAACAAAGCCATGGCTGTTTTAGCAGAGGCAAATATACGCTATAGCGGTATAAAAAAAAGTGAGTTTATCTTAGGTCGTCAAAAAATTGAGACGTTCTACACAAAATCAAATGATTCAAAAATGGTACCAAATACCTTTGATGGTATAGTATTTAATACAGAAGCTCTAAGCAAGAGCAGAATCACACTTGCATATCTGGCACAACAGAAGCTTCGTGACCATACTCAAGCTCATAGTGTTTTAATGTATGGTGATGAAAACTCATCATCTTCAAAATATCCAAGCTGGAGTGAAAATGATGACTCTGTTATGCATAGAGGACTTACATACAGTGCTTTAAAAAGTGCTTCAAAACCGACTGACGCACCACTTATAGTTGGGGAAATAACTAATAACTCTATAGACAATCTTACGCTAGACGGCTCATTTTATATTGTGCCGGAGCTGCTTTCACAAGCCATGATAGAGCTAAATTACAGATTTAACTTCAATAACTTTTCAATCACTCCTGCTTTTCGCTATATAAAACAGTTTGACAATGGTGCAGGAGAAGTTGGAGGTGCTTCTTATACAGGTGATAGCAGTGGATATACAGATAAAGACTCTCTAAATTCACAGATGATAGCTGCCAAAGTGGTACTTAAAAGCAGAGATTATAAGATAAATCTGGCATATACGGATATATTTGACGAGGCAGATCTTATAACACCTTGGCGTGGCTTTGCAACGGCCGGATATACACGCTCTATGGGTATATATAACTGGAGAGCAGACACACAAAGCTACAGAATTGAGCTAAAACACAATGACAACAGCAGTGGCATATATAAAAAACTGTTTATACAGTCATCTATCTTATATATAGATGCAGATGAAGATAAATCAGGCTACCATAACCAAGATGAGATATACTACTATCTAGGCTTCGTACAAAATATATCTGCCTTGCAAAATTTGCAGTGGCGACTACGTTTGGGTTATGCACAGTTTTTAGATACAAAAGATAGTGACTTTAACTACTTAGACTCTCGTTTTGAGTTAAACTATCTATTTTAGGAGAGAGATGAAATTTAGCTTTTTAATTTTAATATTTTCTACTATCTTATCGGCACAAATCATCAATATTGCAGTGGCTGCAAATGTCAGTTATGCCATGGATGAGTTAAAAAAAGAGTTTAAAAAAGAGTACCCTGATATAAAAGTAAGAGTGACCATAGGAGGTAGTGGAAAATTAACCACTCAGATAAAAAACGGCGCTCCCTACGGAGTATTTATGTCTGCAAATGTCAGATACCCTCAAGCACTATATGAAGATAAGATAGCCATAACAAAACCGAGAGTATATGTACAAGGTGCTTTGGTATATCTGAGTGTAAAAAAACACGATTTATCTAATCCGCTAAAACTTTTAAAAGATAAAAAGATAAAAAAAATTGCAATAGCAAACCCAAAAACAGCACCCTATGGCAGAGCTAGTGTAGAAGCTTTTAAAAATGCGAAAATATATACAGATATAAAATCAAAATTTATCTATGCAGAGTCTATATCTCAAAGTGTAATGTACACAATAACCGCTGCCGATATAGGCATCATATCAAAATCATCTCTATATAATTCAAAGATGAAAAAGTATAAAAGGGGAGTAAACTGGATAGAACTAAACCCAAAACTATATACCCCTATAAAACAGGCTGTAGTTTTGCTAAAAGAGAGTAAGAATTCAAAAGCGTATAGAGCCTTTTATGACTTTGTATTAAGTAAAAAAGCAAAAGAGATATTTAAAAGATACGGATATATTACTAAATGAATCAGATAGATGCAACCATCAGCAAAATAGAGAGCTTTGAAAATGTCAATATAGTCAGTTTTGAAGTCGGCTCTTACAGTATGAAAATGATCTCTTTAGAGCTAGAGAACTCTTTAAAAATCGGCTCAAAAGTACAGATAGGTACAAAAGCTACTCATATCTCTTTGGCTAAAAATCTGACATCGCAAATAAGTATATCAAACATCTTACATGTAAGGGTAAAAGAGGTAAATAACGGAGAACTTTTAAGTAGTGTCAAGTTCTATTTTAATGATGTAGTATTTGAGAGTATAATCACAAAAGAGTCATCTTTGGCTATGGATATAAAAGAAAATGACAAGATAACAGCTCTAATACAATCTAGCGAACTCTCTATAATTAAGGTGTGGTAGTGGATATTTTTAGTTTGGATTTTGAGCCTTTTATACTCTCTTTTAAACTAGCATCGCTTACAACTGTCATACTCTTTTTTATAGCTCTGCCTCTTAGCTGGTGGCTTTCACAGACTAAATGCAGATGTAAGCCTTTTATTGAGGCTGTAACATCTCTTCCCATAGTGCTTCCCCCTTCCGTTTTGGGTTTTTATATATTATATGCACTCTCATATAACTCTCTTATAGGTGCATTTTTTGAAGATACTTTTGGTATAAAACTTGTTTTTAACTTTACGGGCTTAGTTATAGCTAGTTGTTTTTACTCTTTTCCTTTTATGGTTCAGCCTCTGCAAAGTGGTTTTGAAACAGTAAATAAAAATGTACTAGAAGCCTCATATATAGCCGGAAAAAGTAAATTTCAAACACTCTTACATGTAGCCATGCCAAATATAAAACCTGCAATACTAACAGCCGTAATAGTTACATTTGCACACACCGTTGGAGAGTTTGGCGTTGTCTTAATGATAGGCGGCTCTATTGATGGAGAGACGAAAGTCGCCTCTGTTGCCATATATGAGTTTGTTGAGATTATGGATTATGACATGGCTCATATCTATAGTGCTATTATGCTTGGTATCAGTTTTATAGTCTTGCTTAGTGTTTACCTCTTTAATGCTCACCATAAAAAACGTATAGGTATCTCATGATAAATATAGATATACAAAAAAAGCTTCACGGTGCTATAGATGATATGAACTTACATGTAAAGCTAAATATAAAAGAGCATAGTTTTGTAGCACTGACCGGTAAAAGTGGCAGCGGTAAGACAACTCTGCTTCGTATCTTGGCAGGTTTAGAGGATGCTTCGGGAGAGATTAAAGTAGGCTCTAAAATATGGCTTGATAACAGCAACTCCCTAGCTGTTCAAAAGCGTGATATAGGTTTTGTATTTCAAGATTATGCACTGTTTGAAAATATGAGCGTAGAGAAAAATCTTCTGTATGTTTCAAAAGATATAGATTTAGCGAAACATCTTTTAAATCTAACAGAACTAAGCCAACTAAAAGATCGCCTGCCATCATCTCTAAGCGGAGGTCAAAAACAGCGTGTTGCACTATGCAGGGCTTTAATGAAACGTCCAAAACTTCTACTGCTAGATGAACCTCTATCTGCACTTGATCTGCAGATGCGTCAAAAACTACAAAATGAGATACTATCTCTACACAGAGAGTTTAAGCTAACAACCATCATGGTATCACACGAACCTAGCGAAATTTACCGCCTAGCAGAGCGTGTAATAGTTTTACAAAATGCAAAAATTATTCAAGATGCAAGTGCAAAAGAGGTACTACTTCACACAAAAGGGAGTCAAAAGTTCTCATTTGAAGGTGAAATTATAGATATAAACCAAGCAGACATCTTGCATGTAGCCGTCATCTCCATAGCTCAGCAGATAGTAGAGATAGTCCTAGACGATGAGCAGTCAAAACAGTACAAAATAGGAGACAAAGTCTCCATAAGCACTAAAGCTTTTTCACCTATGCTCTGTGCTTTATGAAAAATGGAGTTTAACAATAGATAGAATCAATAACAGCAAAAGATGGCTTTATGAATGAAGCTGAGATATGTGCTAAATTCATTAGACTTGTCGCAAAAGCGTAGTTTCACACAATGGGCTATAACCATGAGAAAATAGAAAAGCTATCTGCATCATAATGAAGGTGGTTTTGGTGGTTGCAACTCTCTATTTTCTATACTTGGTTGAGGAGCGTTATCCACTCCTTGTTGTTGATTTAAATTTCCATCACCGTTACATCCTATAAAAAAAACAGCCAATATAAAACCTGCTAAATATCTCATTTTACAACCTCACTCATAATGTTTGAACCTTTAAAAACTGCAGCATATATACTCTCATCAGAGTTAAATATCAGACCTCTAGTAACATCTCCCCATCTGTTTTTATTAGTTACAGAAACTTTTTTTAGTTTATCTATCTTCATACCGTTTAACTGATATACACCTAAACTCTCTATATATTTTGCACTATAATCACTATAAGCTATTGCAAAAATCTTATCACTTGAGCGGTATATAAAGGCTTTATGATTATACTCTGCTTGAGAGTATGTGGAGCTTGAACCTATTTTAATCTTATCTGCCAATACAGGGTTTGAAAAGTCACTAATATCAAAAAGTGAAATCTGCAGAGCTGTCTGTCTGCCATTTTCATCTGCATCTCGCCCTATACTTAAGACTCTATTATCATCTATTACATGTAAATATTCTGAAAAACCATCTATTGAGAGTTCTCCTGCTTTTTTAGGCTCTAGCGGATTACTTAAATCAAGTGTATATAGCGGGTCAGTCTGTTTAAATGTTACTACATAGGCTCTATCGCCCATAAAGCGAACTGCTTTTATTCTCTCTTGCTCTTTTCCAAGTCCGCTAAGAGTTGATTTTATCACAAGCTTATCGCCTTCTTGTTTTAGTACAAAGAGTGAGTTTCGTGTCCCCTCTTTAGACCATGAGTTGCCAACAGTTGTTGCAACACGCAGATAGTTATCTTTTTCACTCATGCTGAAACTGTTTAACATCACGCCATCGACAAAACCACTTCCTGCATATTTTAGCTTATCTGATAGAGAAAATTTATATATCATCTGTTGCTCTTTAAAATGTGAAAAATCATAATAATACGGATATTCACTCGATACAAGATAGAGCGAATTTTTTGAGGCGTAATATGTGTGAGTATTACCTATAAATGAGATACTTTCACTATACTTTTGATTAGAAAGCTCAAAACTGCTGATTGTTGTAATATCTGCACTCTGGTCAAGCTTTTTTGGAGCATATAAATTTTCAGGCTCTATTAAAGCGGTAGATATATCTAAATGAGAGATTTTAGGAATAAGATTTTCACTAGCAACTATGGGATTGTCATAGTCATACTTCCATGAACCGTTACTATCATATATTTTTAAGTATTTGTACTCTATATTTGGATAAAACTGACTTATCAAAAAGAGTTTTCCATCTACAATGCGACTGTCTTGGTACTCTCCGTCTATAGTATAAGAGGCTAATGTTTTTATAGAATTTATATCTGAAACATCAAAAATATCCAGATTAAACTGCTGATTTGAGTTAGTATATGGTGGCATAATTCTTGAAGATTTTGCAATTTGAGTATCTGCATATATATAGTAATATGTCGCATTTGATATAACACTAAGTCTATTATCTTGTAGATACATAGCTACAATATCTCTTCCTTGCATATCAATTTCACCGATTGGCTTATAATCTTTTGAAACCAGATTATCAAAAGAGCTTACTATTATCTTTTTAACACTGTTATCTGCACTAAATATATACTTCGAGTTATGTTTTAATATATCTCCCTCATCCACACCCTCTTCTTGCAGATTTGTTGTTGTAGCATCTGTTGTATCATTTGAGTAGTCTGATTGAGTAGATGTTTCACTGCTTGGCATCAACAAAACATCATCAAGATACTCATATCTATAGCTATTTAATTTAAGCATATCTCTTATATAAGAGAGCATTGAGCTTTCACTATTAAAAGTATCCAAAGAAGATAGTTGTTCATCTACTTCAATTTTGCGTTGTATTTTACTTTTTACCCACAAGCCTTCACTCATGCCTATAGTCTCTATAGATGGAAAGCTTAGATTTTCATCATTTACCATCCAGCCTTTGTCGCTGCTGTATTTCCACACAAGTGCATCACCAAAAAAAGAGTCAGAGACTACGGTATTTTGAGCAATTGATATAAGATTCCAACCTTTGTAGAGTAAAATGGTGCTGTTTTTTGCTTCTGAAACACTATCTTTAACATCTACATCTAAAGACCATGGACTCTTACTATATACCCAAATTCCTTGCCAAGGCTTTAGATTGTCTATAGGTAAAATATCTTTTTGAATCATCTTCTGTTGTATTTCAGGCTCTGGCGAATATCCTCTCCAACTCTGAGTTTCACCGTCAAATCCCCATACAACTTCAACATTTTTATTGTTAAACCTAGACATATCTTCAAGAGCAACAGGCACACCGACAAGTTGCCAACCCTCTTTGAAATCTATAGTAGTTTGTGAAAAAAGAGTCCCGATAAATATAAAAAGTAAAAGTAAAATACGCATAACAGTTCCTTTATAATCATACATTATAACAATATGATGTGAAAAAAATGTTAAACCGGGAGATTAAACTTCTGTGTTACAAGTTCTCCCTCACTATTAAAAAAGAGATAATAGAGATAATCTCTCTTTACATGTAAACCGGCAAGATGACGCAGAGCCAGATTTGCTTGAAGTGAAGCTATGTGCATAACCATTGGAGCTGCTATACCTAAAGGGGTTTTATCTGTTATCTTAAATACATCTTCAAATGAGGCATCTTGAAAAAAACAGACCTGCCCGTTAAATGCCTCTACAGAACCATATACCCAAGGTATTGAGTTTGCTTTTGCATACTTATTTATAGATGCTCTTGTAGGCAAATTGTCTGTAGCATCTATGACTAAATCAACTCTTATATCTTTACATGTAAAGCCCTCAAAATCACAATCATGTGCATACGCTTTGACGTAAGGGCAACGCTCATTTATACTTTTTGCGACAAGTTCGGATTTTAATCTATCTTCATCCCCCATCTTAAATGCTATCTGCCTATGGATATTGTGTATGCTTACCTTATCAAAATCAACCATATGAATCTCACCGATACCACTAGCACCTAAAGCAAAAGCCAAAGAGCTTCCAAGTCCGCCACTACCTATAACAGCGATACTTTTGTCTTGCAGAGATTTTTGCGTATCTTCACCCCAAAGCTGAACCTGTCTGTGAAAATACTCCATCATATCCGCCTCCTACGCTTTTTTAAAGCCTCTTTAAATTTCCAACTTTTTTTAGACTCTAAAACTTTTTTATGATCAACTTCCACTATCATCAACTCTTCACTATTTTTTAAGTGTGATAAAATCTCTCCATCGGCAGAGCTAAAGATAGAGTCTCCATAAAATCTCCATTGATGCTCTCCGTCTTGATACTCACCGATTCGATTTGCTCTTAATATGTAAAAATTATTTGTAAAAGAACGCATCTTTATGAGATTTTGCCAACGCTCGTTTGATTCAAAAGTCGATATACTAGGAACAACAAGCAGATCTATATTTTTACTCTCAAGCATAGTAAAAAAGGCATCAAAATGGAGTTCAAAACCTGCTAAAACGGCACATCTAACCCCATCAATTTTAAAAATAGCAGGAGAGTGTAACTCTCTTATCTCGTTTGAAAAAAAACTCTCTTCATCCCAATGTTTATAGTTTATCAAAATCTGCTGTTTATAGTAGCTTACTGATTGGGCGGAGACCTTGGCTATCATCTTGTACGGTTGTCTCTTTTTTACCGTAACGATAGGTGCTACTATCGTCATATCGTAAGTTTTACATAGCTCACGAAGCACTCTCATCTGATGTTCACTCTGCTCTTTAATCATAGAGATGCTAAGGGTACGAAGCTCATGAAAAAAGGGGTTTAAAAGATACTCTCCCAAAACCAAAAGCTTTACTCCATCTTTATGAGCTTGACGCACGTAACGATATAGTTGTGTAGAACTCATCCCTATGTGTGAGAGCTGTAAAACTGCAGCTTTAAGCATTGCTGTTTGCCTTTATCTCTTGAACTTGAAGCTCTGCTTTTTCAAGCATCTCTTGTGCCTCTTGAAGCTCTTTCATGCCTATCTCATACGCACTGATACTCTCACTCATCGTAATCTCTGGTTTCATCAATTTTTCTAATATTTTTTTTGAATTTTCAAGATGATTTTCAAACTTATTTTCTATCTTGCTCAAGTGCTTCCTTTACATACTTTTCAAACTTGTCCAACTCAACCAAAAAGGCATCATGTCCATAATCACTATCTATCTCAACATACTTACATGTAAGGCTCTCTTTTTTTGCAACCTCATACATCTTCTCCATCTCACTCGCTCTAAAAAGCATATCTTCTTTAAAGCTTATAAGATGAAGTTCCGCTTTTATTCTGCTCATGGCCTCTTCAAGCGAATCAAAACCACGAGCTATATCATATATATTTATCGCCTTTGTGATGTATAGATATGAGAGAGGGTCGAACCATTTTGTAAAATTATAGCCGTTATACTCCAGATATGTCTCTACCTGAAACTTTCCAAAAAGCTCATAGAGTCCATCATCACGCTTATATTCACGTCCAAATTTATCTGCCATCGAGCTATGAGACAAGAAGCTTATATGCCCTGCCATACGACCTATCGCCATACCTGAAAGTCCATTTTTGGCTATAATTTTGCTATCATAGTACCCATTTTTAAAATCTGGGTCACGCAATATAGACTCTTGAGCCACCTTGTTAAAAGCTATCGCCCAAGGTTGCGTAGCGTATGTTCCTGCCATCGCAATAATCTTATCTGCAAAGTTTGGATAGACAATAGCAAACTGCATAGCCTGCATAGCTCCCATAGAGCCGCCGACTATGGCATGAACTCTATGAATTCCCAATCTATCAAAAAGTATCCTCTGTGCTTTTACCATATCTTTTATGGATACCACAGGAAACTTATAACGATATGACTCCTCATATGGAAACATCTGCGACATAGGACCCGTTGAACCAAAACAGCTCCCTATAACATTTGAACAGATAACAAAATATTTTTTGGTATCTATAGCCTTGTCATCTCCGATAAGACCATCCCACCAACCGGGTTTACTATCGCCTTCATAGTATCCTGCGGCATGATGTGAACCTGTGAGAGCATGAGTAACAACCACAACATTGTCTCTTTTCTCATTTAACTCACCGTAAGTTTCGTAAGTTATATCAAAAGGCTCCAATATACGACCACTCTCAAGGTACAGCGGATTTGTAAAATGTTCGGTATGTGTCTGTAAATTTAACACTTGTGTTTTATGCCTCCAGAGCCTGTTTTAAATCTTGGACTAAATCAACAGAAGATTCCAAACCTATACTAAGTCTAATCATACCCTCGCCAACACCACACTCTTTAAGTTCTTGTGATGAGAGTTGTTGATGTGTTGTTGATGCGGGGTGTGTGATAATGGATTTTGAATCACCTATATTTACAACCAGAGAGAAGATTTTAACTGCATCGACTATAGATTTCGCTTTCTCAAAAGAGCTGACTTCAAAACTCAAAAGTCCGCTACTCGCACCATTTTCAAAATATTTTTGTGCATTTTTATAGTTTGAGTCTGATTTTAATCCCGGATAATTCACTTTTAAAACAAGAGGATGTGATTCTAAAAACTCTGCTATTGTCTGTGCATTTTTAGAGTGTTCACGCATACGAATAGACAGTGTCTCCAAACCCTGTATAAACAGCCATGAGTTAAAAGGAGACAAAACACCACCCAAATCACGCAATAAAGAGAGTCTTCCACGTAGTGTATAAGGAGGCAGAGGAACATCAGTATAAACAAGACCGTGATATGAGGCATCCGGTTCGTTAAACTGCGGGTATCTGGGATTTGCTTTTAACTTATCTACAATCCCTTTACGCTCAACCATTATCCCTCCTATCGCCAAACCTTGACCTGTAGTATATTTACTAGCAGAGTGAACAATAATATCCACACCGAATTTAAAAGGATTACACAACACAGGTGTTGCCACGGTATTATCCACTACGCTTAAGATATTATGTCTGTTTGCGATAGCAGTTATTGCGGATATATCGGCGACATCTATACTTGGATTTGTCAAAGTCTCAAAAAATACAACCTTTGTCTTATCATCTATAAGTGCCTCAATCTCTTGTGGATTTTGAACATCAAAAAAACGTGCCTCTATACCAAAACGTTTTAAGGTATGTGAAGCTTGAGTCAAAGTTCCACCGTACAGTTGCGAAGCACACACGATATTGTCTCCGGCTTCAGCGGCATTTGCTATGGCATAAAATATCGCAGACATTCCACTAGATGTTGCAAGAGCAGCCTCACCACCTTGTACCTGAGCAAAACGTTTCTCAAAAACGTCAGTTGTCGGATTATTTAAACGTGTATAGATATTTCCCAACTCTTTTAATGCAAAGAGATTGGCAGCGTGTTCAGTGTCACGAAACTCATAAGCCGTTGTCTGATATATAGGAACCGCCATAGTATTTTGAGTATCTTTCTCATAACCGTAGTGCAAAGCTTCTGTCTGCTGTTTCATATATCTGCTCCTTTTATATACGTGATTGTACCATTGTATTGATTTAGGCTAAATTAAGAGAAGATATTTAATTTTTTTAGTTATAATTAACATAAGGACACCTCTAAAAACCCTAGTAAGCCTCAGAGGGAAAAAGAAGTATAAGATTTGACTTTTCTTT
>WFND01000016.1 GCA_015484575.1 Helicobacteraceae bacterium | reverse complement strand
AGATGTGTATAAGAGACAGATATTTTATAATACTATACAGATTATATATATGTTATTTAGTATATTTTATATGTAATGTCAGTTATAAAAGATATAATTCATTATAAATTATACGTATTATTGTATATATTTAAGTTTAGTTACACTACACTAACGCTTATGGAATCAGCTGATCTTTTTAATATACTTCATAACGCAGTAGAGGCTCAAAACAGTGGTCGAAAAATATCTCAAAAAGAGATGGCTAAAAGTTTGGGAATATCTATGCGTACATACCAAGATTGGAAACTTGGAAATGCAAAGCCGCAAGCCGCAAAAGTTGTTATGCAGCTTTTAGGTCGCTTAGAAGATGAAGATATTGTAAGAATAGTTAGAAAATTAAACAGATTAGGAAACTAACGTGAATAGTTTAACTGAAAAAGAGCGTATAGGATTAGATGAAGTATTTCTATCTATATCATCACATAACAGACTAAATATAATAGATCAGATAAAACATAGTGCTTATAGAGTCAGAGAAAAAACTCTTTTTTCACTAAAAAACCGTGTAAAATTGCCTAAAATAGGACATTTTACATACAAAAATCATAAAAAGAAGAAATCTTTAAGCTAAGTGAGTATAAAGTATGCTTAGTTGAACCATTGTAACCCTCAATGCACTTGCTTTAGGGGTGTTTAATGGAGCACATATCTTTTAATCTTAAGGGCGACCGAATGAATAAAGCACAATTCGTAGAATTAGTTCAAAAAAATGGCGAGTACAAAACAAAAGCTGAAGCTGAAGCAGCAATTAAAGCATTTACCGGTGCAGTAACAGAAGCGTTGGTAGCTAAAGAAGATGTATCTCTAGTTGGTTTTGGAAGTTTTGCAGCAGCACTTCAAAAAGGTAAAAGCGGTACAGTTCCCGGTACAACTAAAACTTATACAACTCAAGACAAGATGGTTCCTAAATTTAAAGCCGGTAAAGGTCTTAAAGACCGCGTTGCAGCTGGTAAATAATCTCTCATTGTCGCATTTTCTTGCGGCAATTTCTCCAAAATTTCGATATAATCTCTCATAGATATTTTTAATAAGTCAAATAATAGGGTTAGTGATGGGATTTTTAAACTTTTTTAAGACTGCAAAGAGAGAGAATAATCTCCACTCTAACTCACATCAAGAGCTAAGCAAATATGCAAAAAATAATCAACTTCTACTATATAAATCTATCCCCTCATTTCATCGAAATGAAAAAAAAGAGATAAAATCTATACTATTTGATTCACATCACGGTATATATCTTTTTGATAGTGTTTCATGGCAGATGAAAGATATAAAAAAAGCTGTGGCATTACCGACAAAACCAGATAAAAAGAGCCACCCAGATGTACAAATTGACGACATCCACAGCTTTATACACAAAAAATTCAATGAAGTTCTTCATATAGATGGATGTGAACTTTGCAACATATTAATATTTGAGAATATAACAGAAAAAGATTTTCAAAAATTAGATATAAGCTTTCATAGGTTAATGCCAAAAGAGAGGCTCATTTTTGCAGATGACAAAGAAGAGAGTATATCCTTAAAGCTAAAAAGTATTTTACCAAGACTTGATAATCCACTTGATAGTGCAACACTTATGGGAGCTATCTTTTTTCAACTGAAAGTTATGCCTGACAATATTCATAAAAACAGTGCTTTATTAACACAAGAGCAATACTCATTTATAGAAGATGAATTGAATACTCTCTCAACTCTAAGCGGCTCTTATGGTAGTGGAAAAAGTTCTCTGATATTGCTAAAAGCCATTTATGAACTGCTAAAAAATCCTCAATATAAGATTATTATAGTTATGCCGACACTAGTTGGATGTGATATTTTAAAAAAACAGCTCCTCGATATTATAGAGTATGCCATTATAGATATTGACCTGCTCTCTATTCATATATTGACGCCACAGCAGTTAATATCTAAACATTATCAAAAACTATATAAAAAAGAGTCTTTTAACTTCGCTAAAATTACTCCAAAGATGTTATCTACCCGATACCAGTATGCCGATATAATATTTTGTGATGACAGCTACCTTCTTGATGATGAGTTTATTCACTATTTAATAAAACAGCAATCAAAGAAAAAGTTGTGTCTTGTATCGTTGGAGAGTTCAACAGAAGGTAAAAATTACCATCTAAGTCACTCTTTCAGACTGCCTATTGGGTTTTTGCAAATTTGTGATAGTGATGATGAAAAAATTGACAATAAAAATTTACATTTTTTTAACGCCAACGCCTATATGCAAATCATGATAATCTTACGAAAACATCTTAAAGGTGTAGATTATTCTAAAACTCTTATAGTTGTTGAACACCCCAAGTTTGCACTTAAGCTTTTAGATGAGATAAATAGTTTTTACGGGGATGTATCTATTTTATACAGAGCCGATGAGAGTCTGCTAAATCAAGATTTTGGAAAAATTCTAATAGCAACAATAAATGAACTTTCACATCTTCAAAGAGAACATGTCATTATAGTTAAAGATGAGTCCATAACACAACAACACTTTTGTCATGCCGTAGGACGTTCATCTAAGAATTTATATATTATCAAAACTTAAATTCTGCACCTAGAGAGTAGTTTGTAACTCCTTCGCCTAAAACAGCATAATCAACATATACGTCAAACTGCTCATTTAGTGACATCTTAGCACCGATACCTGATGAAAATGTCATATCACGTGAGTTCATCTTATCACCTGCATTAGGTAAAATCAGACCAAATTTTGGTCTTATTGCAAAATTTGAATTTGGTATTTTAATATCATAACTTACATAAGTTGCCACAGTTAATATATCTGCATCATTTAAACCTGTTAAAGATTTATTTAACTCTATTAAAGCTCCGACTCCGGACATAGCCTCTACAAAACCTGTTGCACCGGCTTTTAATGTAAGCCCAAAACCATTTTCAGCACCAGATATATCAGGTGTAGCCATAAATCCAAATCCACCGCCTATATATGGCTTAATATCAGCATAAAGAGCTGAACTTAAAAAAAATACAAACACCAAAGTAACAATTTTTTTCATTTTTTCTCCTATATTAAATTCTTACATGTAAAGAATGAAGCAATATCTATTCCTTGTTTTGCTATACTTTCACAAAAATTCTAGGAGAATTGATGAGATTACTTTATATACTACTTTTTACAACCTTGACACTATTTGCTGCCAATAGTAGTACAGATGTTAAACCCGTAAAACACACTATAGTTACACTAGAGACGACACAAGGCAAAATTACTCTTGAGCTTTTTGATGATATAGCCCCTTTAGCAGTTGAAAATTTTATAACTCATATAAAAAACGGTTATTATGATGGTCTTATTTTTCACAGAATTATAAAAAACTTTATGATTCAAGGTGGTGATCCTACCGGAACAGGCAGAGGTGGTGATTCTATCTGGGGAAAACCTTTTAAAGATGAGTTTACACCGGGAGTTACATTTGACAAAGCCGGTATCTTAGCTATGGCAAATGCCGGTCCAAATACAAATGCGAGTCAATTTTTTATCACAACAGTACCAACACCTTGGTTGAATGGACATCATACTATTTTTGGCAAAGTTATAGAGGGAATGGATGCTCTAAAAAAATTGGAAAATGTAGCAACATCAGGCAGAAGAGGAGCAGATCGCCCTCTTAAGAGTCAAAAAATTATAAAAGCTAGAGTTAAAAAATAGCTAGTAGATATAGCTTTACATGTAAGGCTATATACTCTTCTCCCAATTTAAAGCGGTTTCACAAATCAGTCTTAATTTATCAAATTTTGGTTTCCAAGATAGAGTTTTTTGAATCTTCTCACTGTTTGAGATAAGAGTAGCAGGGTCACCACTGCGTCTAGGTGCTATATCAACTCTAAAATCAACCCCGCTGACATCTTTCATAGTTGAGATAACCTCTTTAACACTAAAGCCTCTGCCATAACCTACATTGAAGACATCAGAGCTGTTGCCTTCACTTAGATACTCTAAAGCTCTCAAGTGTGCAGATGCTAAATCATCTACGTGTATATAATCACGAATACAGGTACCGTCTTGTGTATCATAATCATCGCCAAAAATCATCATCTTATCTCTATCGCCGATAGCCGTCTGTGCAGAGACTTTGATAAGATGTGTGGCATTAGGGAAACTCTGTCCTATTCGATTTTGCACATCGGCACCCGCAACATTAAAATATCTCAATATTACATGTGAAAAGTTCTCATTTGCCTTTGAGGCATCTTGCAAGACCGTCTCACTCATAAGTTTACTTGAGCCATACGGATTTATCGGTTTTGTCGGAGTTGCCTCTATCACTTGTGAAACTTCCGGCTCTCCATAAACTGCCGCAGTAGAAGAGAAGATAAAATGTTTAATGCTAAACTCATTACATAACTTAATTAAATGAGTTGTATTGACTGTGTTATTCATATAATATTTAAGTGGATTTTCTACAGATTCAGGCACAACTATACTAGCAGCGAAGTGTATAACAGCATCAAAAGATGAGTTGCTAAATATCTCTCTTATCTTATCAAAATTTTTCAGATCTTCTACATAAAAATCTATCTCACCATCTCTAGTATCTTTAAATATCTTATTTAATGTATCGATAGTAGATTGATGTCCGGTTGAGAGATTATCAATAACTGCTATATCGTGTCGTGTCTCTTCTATAAGCTGTTTGACTACATGAGAGCCGATATATCCGGCAGCTCCGGTTACTAATATTTTCACAGCATAATACCTTTGATAGTGTAGAAAATAACTCCTGCAAGTATTGCGGCAGCCGGAACTGTTATAAGCCAAGCAGCGATAATTTTTCTTACTGCATCACGTTTAACATATTTTACCTTTTCAGCCGTTTTGATTACTTTTTTAGCTGATTTAATCTTTGACTCCTCTTCATCAATCATCTTATACAGCTCTACCACACGTTCATAATCATTTTTCTCTTTATCTACCTTTTTCTCCAAGGTCTCTAACTCATGCTTTAAAGCACGAAGAACTTTTTTCTCATCTTCTATAATCTCTTTTTCATCTTCTATAAGAGTCTGCGTATCGTTTACATGTAAATACTCACGTAAAAAACCTACACCAAATACTCCACCGACCGCAATATGTGTTGAACTGACAGGAAGACCGAGTTGCGAAGCGATAATAACAGTGATAGAAGCGGCCATCGCTACAGAAAATGCACGCATCTGATCTAACTCTGTTATCTCACTGCCGACTGTCTTAATAAGCTTTGGACCATATAGAGCAAGACCGATAGAGATACCTAGTCCCCCTACTCCCATAACCCAAAATGGGATACCTGCTTTAGAAGATATACCGCCGTTTATAACTGCATCATTTATAGCAGCCAAAGGTCCAATGGCATTTGCAACATCATTTGCTCCATGAGCAAAACTTAAAAGTGCCGCTGCAAATATTAGCGGAATTGTAAAAAGTTCATTTACACTTAAGCGTGAATTTTTCATCTTATCAGCATTTGCAGATACACGTGCTTTTACCCAAAAATATACTACAACAGCCACAATAGTACCAAAAATAACTGCTGTCATAAATGTAGGTTTTTTTGTAACAGGAAGAGTAAAAAACATAAAATCATTAACAAAAGATACGATTTGAGGCCAAACTTTTTTAAGACCTTTTAGCGTAAGATATGTAACAAAAGAGAGAGCCATCAAAGAGACAAATATAGGAACATATTTTTTTGCAGACTCTACCCTGTCTTGTTTGAATATGATAGTTTTTTTAATAGCAAAGAGAAACAGTGCCGCAATAGCACCGCCTAAGATAGGAGATATAACCCAAGAAGCGGCGATTTTGCCCATAGTTGACCATGAAACTATACTAAACCCCGCAGCAGCAATCCCGGCTCCCATAACTCCACCTACGATAGAGTGTGTTGTAGATACCGGTGCTTTAACGGCAGTAGCAAAATTTAGCCAAAGAGCAGCTGCCAAAAGAGCCGCCATCATAGCCCAGATAAAAGGATCAACATCTCCGCCAAAAGCAGATATATCTATAATACCTTTTTTAATAGTTTTAACAACATCTCCACCGGCAATAAAAGCTCCACTAGCCTCAAAAACAGCGGCAATAACTATCGCACCGCCAAGAGTTAAAGCTTTTGAACCAACTGCCGGTCCAACGTTGTTTGCAACATCATTAGCACCGATATTCATAGCCATATAGGCACCAAAAAGTGCGGCAACAGCTAAAAACATACTATTTGGTACGCCACCGTTACTTAAAAAACTATACATAAGAACAGCTACCATAAAGAAAAGGGCAAAGCCTATCTTTATAAAGTCAGGGCGACTCGATTTCAAGGCCTGTTTTTCCATCTTTTTAAATGTCTGTATCTCCATTGGTATCTGTCCTTAGGATTTTAATTGTGAAATTTTATCCATTTTTTTCTTAAAGACTTTACCAATTTATTTCAGCAGTTATCATTGCTGAATTAAATGACTCACTAGCACTACCTTCATAGTTTACATCATCTACAGGATTATAAGATTTACCATTTATATACCATGTAACATTTCTGTTCTGCTCCCAAGCGATACCGTATAAAATATGTTCGATATTTGATTCAGTTTTATCTGCAACCGTATCTTTTGCTACCCAGTGATCATATCTTGCAAATATATCAAATTGATGATGTTCACCAAATCTATAATCACCATTTACAGAGAAACCTTGACCGTTATGATGCATACGATGAGCTATATCATTTGCTGGATTGTCGTTTTCATTGTTTGCTATGTTGTATTGTGCAGATAGTAAAAATGACGGCATGTTATATACGGCATGAAAACCATAAATAGCGTATGTCTCATTATCATTTTTTGCGTTGTTCATATTGTACTGACCCCAGAAAGATGCATCAAAATATCTGCTTTTAGTTGAGTGACGTTTACTATCGCCATTTCCTAAAATAGCAGCTGTCAATCTCCACTCTGCAGAGAGACCCTGTCCATCTTCTTTTGCATGATAACCTTCACCGTTAAAGATACCTATTTCAGAAGTAAAATATGGAGTTTTTGTCTTAAAATTCACACCCATATCTGATGAGTTTGTCAAATCTGCACTCTCTTTTGATTCTGTAAATGTTTTATCTATTGCACGGTGATACCACCCTTGATGCTCCTCATAATCCAGCCAAGGTCTGTGTGCCTGACCAACCTCTACACCTGTAAAGGGGAGTATATTGTTTAGATATAGATACGCATATTTTATACGTATGGTATTGTCACCATTTCCTGTTGTCTCATCTAATGTAACACGCATATAGCTTTTAGGATCTTCAAAAAGATATGCTTTTACTTGGATATAGTTGCGACGCATCTCAAAACCGTTTGTATTGTCCTTGTTAGAAGATGAGTTGTAGTTTTTAGATACAAATCCTAGATAGTGCTGACCACTAAATTTTAATTTACTGGTTTTAGCAAAAACCGAAACATCTTTTTTCTTAGCCTCTTTTTTAGCTATCTTAGAGTCTTGTGCCTGATTTTCTAAAAAGACCTCTTTAGCCCCGATAAAGTCACCCATCAACTCACGACCTTCACCATCTTGTGTATAGACCTGACCTGTTGTAGAATCTGTGTATAAAGTTAAGCTTTGTGCGTTTAAAACGCTAGTAAATGCAAGTGCAGCAGATGCTGAAAGTACGATTTTTTTCATAAATTAAGTTACTCCAATTTTTTAATTGGCGAAGTTTAAAACATTTTGGTTACATTTAGGTTACAGAAAAAGAGTCGATATTTTCTGGAGCAAGATATTTTTTTGCATACTCTTTGTATAGACCACTTTCATAAAAATAAGAGCATATCTCAAAATCAATATCTCCATCTTTTGCCATTAAAAATAGAATCTCCATAGCTTCTGAAAGTTTTTTAGCCTTTTTATAAGGTCTGTCTGAAGCAGTCAGTGCTTCAAATATATCTGCTATTGCCAATATACGAGCTTCAAAGGATATTTCATCATCTTTAATCCCTAACGGGTATCCTTTGCCGTTTATTTTTTCATGGTGAGCAGAAGCTATCTCGGGGACTCTCTTAAGCTTTTGCGGAAAAGAGAGAGAGTTGAGCATTTTAAGAGTAATACTTGCATGATTATTAATCTCATCTCGCTGTTGTTTGGTTAATGTCCCTTTTCTTACACAGAGGTTTTCAACTTCATCACTGTTTAAAAAATTTACTTGTACACCGTTTATATCCATTGTCTGCTTTGAGATCTCTTCTACACGCTTAAGTGATTCATCACTGAAAAATTCATCACCTTGATTGGCTTTGGTTAAAAACTCTATATCTTCATCAATACTTTTTATTTTTTTATCATACTCTTTTTGATAAACATCAGATATATATCCATCTTCAATAAATTTTTCAAGCATCTCTATTTTCAGATCACGCTTAAGTATGACACTCTTAATACGTATCAAAACTATACGATCAAAGATACTCTCTAGCTTCGTACGCTTATCCATAATATGCTCAGGAGTTACGATTTTTCCAATATCATGCATCAAAGCAGATATACGAATCTCTCTAATTTCATCACTGTTATAATGCTTTGAAGCGTAATAGTTATTATCTGAATTTATACTTTCAGCTAACATTACAGATAGATCAACCATTCTTCCGATATGTCCTGATGTGTATGGAGATTTTTCATCTAAAGCCATATTTATAGTGTGTAGAAAATTCTCTAGTAAATTTTCTAAATCCGAAATTAATTTTTGATTATTTATTGATACTGCTGCTTGTGAAGCCAAAGAGCGAATTATCACTTCATCTTGCGAATTAAACGCTACTGTCTGATTTAAGATATTTTTCTTATTTATCAGTTGCAAAACTCCAATAATATTGTGTTCATGATCTAGCATTGGAGCAACTAACATAGATTTTGAGCGATAACCGCTATTTGAATCATACATTTTCGTATTTGTAAAATTGTATGATTTCGTTTTATAGACATCTGATATATTAATAAGTTTCTCTTTTAATGCACAAGCAGTTGCCACAGAAGATAGATTAAAATCACCGTTTTTATCATACAGATAGAGAGGTTTCCAGTCAATATCACCATTATCGCCTCCCATCTTCATACTCATAGTATCATTTATAATCAATTTAAAACACAGCTTCTCTCTTTTTTCATCTATAAGATATAAAGTACCTGCATCGGCTCTTGTTAATTTCATAGCACTTTTAAGAATTTTCTCTTCTAAAATATCTTGATGATCATTTGCTGAGAGAGCGATACCTGTCTGAACTAATTGATTAAAAATCTCATCTTCACTTAAGTCACGTTTCTGTTTAAGTTTCTCTTTGCTAAAAGTTATGATGTAACCTTCATGTAAAACAGCACCGTCATTTTTTAGTAGAGAATAATAGTTAATCTCTTCAACCATCTGCTCTATATAATTAGGTTTTAGGTGCATAAGATATATACTAATATCATTGCGTTTCAATTTTTTCAACTCTTCATGAAATATTTTAGGGGTGTAGTGCTTACTAGCATGAGCTAAATCACTCATATAAGAGGGAAATGAAACTTCACTAATCAGTGTTAAAATATTTTTATTAGTGTTTAGTATATTCCAGATATTATCGTTAATATAGGTATCTGAAGTAAAAAGAATACTTTTAGAATTTTTTGTAATCACATATCCACAGCTTTTTACAGTATGATTTGTCTCTACAGGCATAAGTGAAATGTCATCAATATTATAAGATTTTCCATACTCTATGCAGTTAAATTCTAAAGCTTTACACTCTGAATCTTGTAAATTTATTTGAGAAAAATCCGGATATATGTCAAAATTAAAGATGTGCTTTTTAAGTGTATCTATAGTCTCTTTAAGTGCATATATCTGCAGAGTATGTTTTTGATCTGCGTAGTACAGGTCAATTAAAAAAGGCAGATCAACAATATGGTCGATATGAGAGTGAGTTAAAAAGATATGTTCAATTTTTTTAGCATCATCTTTTAGCGGATTTATAATATTACCGGCATCAATAAGCACTTTTTCAGAAACCTGAATACAAGTCGTCCCCTCATGAACGCTTTTAGTACCATATGCTCCCAATATCTTGACATAATCCATAATACTTCAATTCCTTACATGTAAGTATATGATGTCATAGTATAGCTTAAAAAATCAAGCATACACTTTAAAAGTATATGCTCGTATAAAAAATAATTATTTAATCTTTTCTGCCCAATATTGACGAATCATATCTTTTGTAGCTTCAGGAAGAGAGATATATCCTAACTTTTTAGCAGCTTTATCACCATTTTTAAAGGCATAATCGTAAAAAGCTATAACTTTTCTGTTTTTTGCTGTTTTCTCTTTTGGTAAAAGGATAAATGTTGCTGCAACAATTGGATAAGATGTGTCTCCTTGTTGTAGTGACAACATCGCATAGAAGTTATCCTCTTTTGTCCAAGATGCATATTTTGCTGCCGCTTTAAAGTTTTCTTCACGAGCTTGAACCCATTTACCGCTAGCTGTCTGAAGCGTTGCCGCTGAGAGTCTGTTTTTCTCTTTGTAAGCATTTTCTATATATCCTATAGTGTAAGGAGTCTGCTTGATAAGGTTTGCAACACCTTCGTTTCCTTTTCCGCCTATTCCGGTTGCCCAGTCGATAGTTTTACCTATACCAAAGTTCTCTTTCCAGTTTTGCGAACTGCCGTTTAGATAGTATGTAAAATTATATGTTGTACCAGAGCCGTCAGAGCGATGAACAACTATGATTTTTTCATCAGGGAGTTTTAAATTTTTATTGTCATTGCTGATAGCAGAATCATTCCATTTTGTTATCTTACCTGCAAAAATATCTGCAACCACACTGTTTTTTAGCTTCAGAGCTTCATCTTTAACTCCGGGGATATTTAATGCTACAACGATAGAACCTATAACAGCAGGAAATTGAAGCAATCTCTTTTTTGCAAGTTTCTTACTTTTTAACGGTTTATCAGAAGCACCAAAATCGACTATACGGTTTGATATCTGCTTAATGCCTCCACCAGAGCCTATGGACTGGTAATTTACACGATTTTTTGTATCTTTTTGATACTGATATGCCCAATCATAATATAATGGAGCCGGAAAAGATGCACCTGCACCGTTAAGTCTGTCACCTGCGTGTGAGCTAGTTACAACTACACCTGCAAATAGAAGTGTTGATACGATTTTTTTGAACATTGTTAGATGTCCTCCCAATAATTTTGATGTGCAAATGATAAGATACAAATGTAACAAGAAGATTACAACAAATGTAATCAAACCGTAACATTTGATGGGTAAAATCCCGAAAAAATTATAGGACTAGAAGTAAGATGCTACCAAAATATGAAAATAAAATCAGTGAAATAAGAAAAACGATGTCCGGTACTATAAACGACATCAATAAAGCGAACAAGTTAGCACTTGAGGCATTCCAAGATAGAGATGACTCAAAATTTAACACAGTAAAAGAGCAGCTGTTAAATCTACAGAGCAACGCTAACACTCTTGATAACGAGATAATCAAAACTTTTGCTCTTTTTGGTCCAGAGGCAAATGAGTTGCGTATGCTTGTATCATATCTTAAGATGAATAATGAGTTGGTACGCATAGGTGAAGGTGTAAAAAAATATGCAAGACGTATGCAAGTACACTGCAAAGGTGAGAGCAACTTAGAGCCACTCTCGGCAACTATTACGCTTCTTCATAAGAGTACAATCAACTCTATTACATATATCTCAAAATGTTTTAACGAGATTGAGTCATGTGATATTGAAGATATGTATCGCAAGGTTATGGTAGAAGAGAGTCAAAATGATGATCTTTTTTCTATTTTGGAAAAGGATATATTAAAACAGATTACAAAAGGTGAGGAACTCTCTATGGAGTATGTAAAAGTATTAGGAACACTTCGCAAATTAGAGAGATGTTGTGACAGAACGGTTAATGTTGCAAAGCTTATGGTCTATGCACAACACGGTGGAGAGATAAAAATCTATGAAAACTAATATTTTAGATAAAATATTTGAAAATTCTACTCGCTTAATAGCATTTAGTATTTTACTGATTGTAGCATGGATTTTTACTGTTTTATTTCAAAACTCATTGGACTCAATGCAGGGTTTTGGTATAGATTTTATAACAGGAACGAAGTGGGCGCCCAACTTAGAAAAATTTGGTGCATTACCTGCTATTATGGGTTCGGTTATCTCTACTTTTTTAGCTATGATTCTTGCTATTCCTTTAGCTATCGGTGTTGCTATCTTTTTAAGTGAAATAGCCCCTGAAAAATTAAAATCCCCAGTCGGTGTCTCTATAGAACTTCTTGCCGCCATTCCATCTGTTATATACGGTATGTGGGGACTTTTCTATTTCGTACCTATTATCAGAGATATTTTTGGTGGATTGGGTATCGGTATGCTAACAGCAGGAATTGTATTGGCTATTATGATTTTACCTTTTATGGCAGCTGTTACACGTGACGCTATGAATACGACACCTGATATATTAAAAGAGTCAGCGTATGCTCTTGGCGGTACGCAGTGGGATGTTATCAAAGATATTGTTATACCTTATGCAAAAGCCGGGATTATCGGTTCTATGATTTTAGCACTTGGAAGAGCTATAGGTGAGACGATGGCTGTAACTTTTGTTATGGGTAATGTGCATAAAATCTCTACAGATATTACCGCTCCTGCAACTTCCATACCTGTAACACTTGCAAACGAGTTTACAGAAGCAGATACGGATCTATACTTTTCTAGTCTCTTTGAGTTGGCATTTATACTATTAATAATCAGCTTTAGCATAATATCCATCTCAAAATTTTACTTTCTTCGTAAAAGCAGGAGAGCATAATGAATCCTATAAAAAAACGTATGCTTATAAACAGAATTATTCTGATTTTATCCAGCTTATCTGCCCTTATCGGTATCTCTTTTTTATTTTGGATACTCTCGGTTTTAATTATGAACGGGGTAGATGCTATTAACTGGAATATTTTCACATTTGAAGGTGCTCCTCCGGGTTATGAAGAGAGCGGATTAAAACATGCTCTTATAGGTCAGCTTATTATAGTGGGAGTGGCAACTCTAATAGGTGTGCCTCTAGGCATATTAGGTGGAACATACCTAAGCGAGTATGGGCAAAAATCAAAAATGGCATATATCATACGGGATATTTCAGATATTATGATGAGCGCACCGAGTATTGTTATAGGCTCTTTTGTCTATGCAATTATTGTTATTCCTATGGGACACTTTAGCGGTTGGGCCGGTGTTATTGCACTTACCATCATCATGATTCCTATCATACTGCGAACAACTGATGATATGCTGCAACTTGTTCCATCTACTTTACGTGAGGCTGCTTTTGCTCTAGGAGCACCAAAATACAAAGTTATTACAAGCGTGGTATATCGTGGTGCAAAAGTGGGAGTTCTTACGGGTATTTTATTAGGGATTGCACGTGTTGCAGGAGAGACGGCTCCCCTGCTTTTTACCTCATTTAATGACAACTTTTTAAATACGGACTTAAACGAGCCTATGGCTTCACTAACCGTAACTATGTATAACTATGCAACAAGTCCGTATGATGATT
Organism: Helicobacteraceae bacterium; assembly: GCA_015484575.1. GTDB lineage: Bacteria > Campylobacterota > Campylobacteria > Campylobacterales > Sulfurimonadaceae > S010-53. Next base: position 6,032 of record WFND01000016.1, on the reverse strand, counting down.
GGCAGAGTCTTGGATGGGCGGCAGCATTTATTTTATCTATGTTTATTTTAGGTCTCAATATTGTCGGACGACTATTAATTATGAAAAGAAAAGGCAGATAATGGCAACTATAGTTGATATAACAGATGAAAAAGCATTAGAAGTTAAAAACTTTGAATTTACATACAATGGAGCACAAGAGCCTAGTTTAAAAAATATCACTATGCCTATTGCAAAGAGATCTATAACAGCACTTATAGGACCGTCTGGCTGCGGTAAAACAACCCTGCTTCGCTCATTTAACAGAATGCATGACCTGTATGCCGGTAACAGATACAGCGGAAGTATTGAATTTGAAGGACGAAATATATTAGATGCAAAAGAGGATCTTATCAAACTTCGTACAAATATAGGTATGATTTTTCAAAAACCTACCGCTTTTCCTATGAGCATCTTTGACAATGTGGCTTATGGACTTCGTCTTCAAGGCATAAAAAACCGTTCAGAGCTAAATGACAGAGTAGAGAAAGCTCTCCAAGATGCTGCTATCTGGAAAGAGGTTAGTTCAAGATTGAAAAATGATGCAAATGGTCTATCCGGTGGACAACAGCAACGCTTATGTATTGCTCGTGCTATCGCGGTTGAACCTGAGGTTTTACTATTTGATGAACCGACATCTGCACTTGATCCCATCTCGACACAGGGTATTGAAAAACTTGTAATTGAACTCAAAGAGAGAGTCTCTATCATTATAGTCACACATAACATGCAACAAGCAGCAAGAGTAAGTGATTATACAGGTTTTATGTATATGGGTGAACTGATAGAACTAGGAGTTACCGAAGAGCTTTTCGTAACTCCTAAAGAGCGTCTGACAGAGGAGTATATAACCGGTAAGTTTGGTTAATGCCCAAACTCATCGGATATTTCATGTCCTACCAACTCTTCAAGAATATCTTCCATAGTAACTATTCCGACCCACTCTGAGTGTCCTACCACGGTTGCCATATGCACTTTTCCTTTTATCATACGATGAAGTATATCATCAGCTTTTGCACCGGTTTGAATGTGAACAAACTTATGCCCTGCACTGAAATCTTCTACTTTTCCCATCTCATGACCCATACCAAGAAGTCTTTTAATATTTAAAACACCTACAATTCTGTCATCTTGAACAACAGGAAAACGTGTATAACCACTCTCTTTAAGCTCTGCAATAAGTTCTGCATTTAACTCATCTTTAAGTCCGACCGTATGAACTTTCTCTTTTGGTGTCATAATATCTTCTACTCTCTTGTCTTGCAGAGACAAAGCACCTAAAATCAGATCTCTGTCAAGAGTATCTATATCACTCTTTTCTGACTTCTGATGAGTCTCTATAACGTGCCTTAACTCATGTCTGTTTAAAAGAGTAGGCATCTCATCACCTAGAGCTTTATCCAAAACATACGCTATAGGAAAAGAGATGGGATAAAATATAAATATCAATAAACGAACAAGAGTAGAGACACGAGCTCCTACAAACAGAGCGTGACGTGTCAAAATAGCAGCAGGTAAAATCTCACCAAAAACCAAAATAAGTGCAGTTGAGATAATACCTGCCATTATTCCTGTACCGATTAAACCGCCAAGAAATATAGAAAGTGTAGCATTTACTGCCGTATTTCCAAGCAAAAGCGTAACTAAAAGCAGATTTCCTTTTTTAATAATAGGTAAGACACGAATAGCATTGGCATCACCTAGATCAGAAGAGCGTTTAACCTCATCTATAGATAAACCCATAAGCCCTATTGTTAAACCGGAAAACATACCAGAAGCAGCTATAAGTGTTATGATAATCACGATATTCATTACTGTAGTGCCTCTAAAACCTTTATAGCTTGAACATGCTCTTTTACATCATGAACACGAACAATCTCTGCACCGTTTTGTATAGCTTTTACATGTAAAGCTATGCTACCGCCCAAACGCTCATCCACACTTGAAGATGAGATAGCATCTATCATAGACTTTCTACTTGCACCTACCAAAAGCGGATAACCAATCTTTAAAAAATGCTCTAGTTGTGAGATAAGCATAATATTATCCTCAAGACGTTTTCCAAAGCCTACTCCTACATCTAGTATAAGATTTTGTATATTAAACTCTTTGGCTTTTTGCACTCTTTGAGTAAAAAAATCACTCACTTCGCTTATAACAGAGTCATAAGATGGAGAATCTTGCATAGTTTGCGGTGTCCCTTTCATGTGCATAATTACTGCTGTTGCACCATATTGTGAGCATAATTTGCATACATTATCATCACTTAATCCTGTAATATCATTTACAATACCAAAGCCTCTATCCAAAGCGTACCGTATGACAGTTGGAGTATAGCTGTCTATGCTAAGAGTTATTTTATCATGAAACTTCTGTTCATAAAGAGAGTCTATTATCGGTTTAACTCGCTCTAACTCTTCTGTTTTGCTTACATGTAAGCTACCGGGACGAGATGATACCCCACCAATATCTATAATATCAGCTCCATCTTCTAACATTTTATAGCTTACATGTAAAGCCTCTCTCTCTTTAAAACGACTTTGCCGATAGAAGCTATCATCATTTGCATTTATCACTCCCATAACCTTCGCTTTTTTGCTAATATGAGATTTTAAAAAGCTCTGCAACTCTAATGCTAGTTCTCTAAGTCCAAATGGCTGAGACAACTCTTTTTTGCTTAATATTTTAAGCTGTTTTGTATTTACTATCAAGATAGCATCTACATGTGAAGTTAATGCCAAAACAGTACCTCTAGGTACTGCCAAATCAGCACCTATAGAGAGAGCATCTTGCTTTAAGATATTTGCTCCGCCTACATGTAAAGCTCTTATATAGAAAAAATGCAACTTCATTTTTGATGCTAAAATTGATACACCGCCACTATCTACTCCTAAATCTTTTAATGTTTTGTTTACATGTAAGGATGATGAAAGTTTTTCAACTTGCAAGAGGAGACTCCTTGATAAAACTCATAAGCAACATAATTAAGATACTTTGTGAACGACCGTTAAGCTGTACAAGGCGGTATGCCAAATCAAACGCATCTAACTGATCTTGAGAGATACACATACCCTCATTTACCGTTGCATGGTGATATATCCTCTCTATAAACGCCTGTAACTCGTGACGTTTTAACTTATCATACTCTCTGACAAAATCAAAAAGAACCCCTATGTCTAAATTTTTCAAAGATATATCAAGTGGAGCAATTTCATCTGCACTTTTTATATTTATCATAGGTAAACGAGAACGTATTGTCGGTAGAAATAGAGATTTTGACGGTGCTATAAGAATAAAAACAATATTTTTAGGAGGCTCTTCTATTATCTTTAAGAGCGAATTTTGAGATATTGCATTAAAACTTTTTGCTCCTAAGATAAGAAATTTTTCTCTCTCTTCACTGATATAAGCTTCGGCAACAACAGCTTTTGCATCATCTATAAGAAAATCATCACGTATATAGCTTATACACCTATGTGGCTTAACCTGCTCACTTATCTCTTTAGCATACTCGTCTATATTTTCACTAATATATATATGACTCGAGGGAAGTTTAGCTCTCAAATTCTGTCTCACCAAATAAAACTGCACTTAATGATTTATCAAAAAGGGCATAAAGTTGAAGCAGTTTAATATCTATATGCTTATCATAAGAGTGCAGAGTCATAGCATTTTGAAAGTTCTCATCCATAATCCAGAGATAACTTCTATCACTACGTTTTGCTATATCGCAACGCTTACACTCACCACGTCCTATATACCAGAAAAAATACTCCTGCTTATATGCGAGTGAGAGCATATCTTCAAACATATCAATCATCTCTCCACCGATAATATCACTATATTGAGGGTAGAGAGCATCTATGGAGACTATGGGAATCAGTGGACGCCCTAAGCTTGTCTTGTTGATAGACATAGTTATATATTTTTCCAGCCACATATACTCTTTGTCTATAATCAAGATAATAGTTTTAGAATCTAGTATCTGCGATATAGCACTCTGTGTAGCAGGCAGCCACTCAAAACGCAACTCTTCCAACCAGCTAAGAGAGGCTCCTTCACTTCTGATAGCCTCTAGTGTCCAACTTCCAAATGGGCTCATCCAATAACCTACTTGTCTAACTCATAAACACCATGAAGTGAGCGTACGGCAAGTTCTGCGTATTTTTCTTGAATTATCATAGATACTTTTATCTCTGATGTTGAAATCATCATGATATTGATATTTTCATCTGCCATTGTTGAGAAAGCTTTGGCCGCTACACCGGTATGTGATTTCATACCAACGCCGACAACAGATACTTTACATATATCTGAGTCATATTCAGCCTCTTGTACCTCATTATTATCTATAAAGGTCTGAACAATAGCCTGTGCATCACTCATCTCTGTTTTAGGTACGGTAAATCCTAGATTTGTCTCACCGTCATGCCCGACAGTTTGAATAATCATATCTACATTGATGTTGCTTTTAGCCAAAGCATTAAATATATCCGATGCAATTCCGGGACGATCTTTTACTCCACGCATAGAGACACGTGCTTGATTTTTATCTAGTGCTATACCGCTAACTAGTGCTTGTTCCATAATATCCTCTTCTTTTGTAATTAATGTCCCCTCAGCATCTGAGAAACTTGAACGTGTTACAAGGTTGACATTTAGCTTTTTTGCCATCTCAACTGAACGTGTCTGAAGCACTTTTGCTCCCAAAGAGGCAAGTTCTAGCATCTCATCATAAGAGATTTTATCAATCTTTTTAGCATCTGGTTCTATACGGGGGTCTGTAGTGTATATGCCGTCAACATCTGTATATATCTCACATAAATCAGCTTTTAAAGCACCGGCAATTGCTACGGCAGAGAGGTCGCTTCCTCCACGCCCCAAAGTTGTTACTAAACCATCTTCGCTTACACCTTGAAAACCTGCAACTACAACGATATTTCCACTATCAATAGCATTTTGCATAGATGTTGGATCTATATTTTCTATTCTCGCTTTTGTATGAAATGAATCGGTTACGATACCTGCACGGCGACCTGTCATTGATGTAGCTTTTAAGCCCATCTCATTTAGTGCTATAGAGAGTAAAGATGCACTCACACGCTCACCTGAACTAAGCAGCATGTCCATCTCTTCACGTACAGGATTATCTGAAAAATGCTCCGCATATCCTACTAACTTATTTGTCTCTCCACTCATTGCAGAGACGACAGCTATAACCTTATGACCTTTAGCTACCGTCTTGGATATACGCTTTGCGACACTCTCTATACGCTCCAAATCACCAACACTAGTGCCACCAAATTTTTGTACGATTAACATTAAAGATAACCCTCTTTTTTAAAATATTTTATAACTTTTTTATAAACAGGCTTTTTAAAATGCTTGAAGTATCTCAAAACCTTCTCTGATTTTACAAATTTATAACTTTTAAACTCCGGATGTTCCGTCTGTATATCTATCTTGGCTTTTTTCTTTAATCTTACAAGATAATAACGCTGTCTTTGACCTATAAAAGGTTTCAATCTGGTATTGACGTAATCTTTTGGAAACTCATATTTAATCCAAGATGGATATTTTGCGATAATCTCTATCTTATCTGTTCCTATCTCCTCTTTAAGTTCACGAAAAAGTGCCTCTTTTGGACTCTCTCCCTTATCTATTCCACCTTGCGGAAACTGCCATGTGTCATCCATATCGTTACGTTCGGCTATAAAAATCTCCTTATCTTTTGGATAAGAACTTGACACTATAACAGCCGCAACATTTGGACGGTATAACTTATTTTTTTTCATATAAATTCACTTAATAGATTTCTTGTATTTAATTTTGCAATTATAGTAAATATGATATTAAAAACTAGCACTTAAGTAGTAAAACATCTTTTTTATGTAAAATTACAAGCATGAAACTAACCTATACTATTATATCAATCATATTTATTGCTCTATTTGTATCTGGATGTGCTAAAAGCATAGAGGAGAAGCAACTAGTAAAAGATGATAACAATATCA
>WFND01000015.1 GCA_015484575.1 Helicobacteraceae bacterium | reverse complement strand
ATTTTATACTTTCTGATAAATAATCTATGAATTGATTAAAATTTAATCACTTAAGATTACTGCTTTAGATTTCAACATGATACAATTTTCATACTTTTTAAACAATAAGGAAGTTATATGAAAATAGTTAAAATGAGTTTAGTAGCGGCTATGCTAACGGGTGCTTCGGCATTTGCGATTGATAATGTAAAAGTGAGCGGTAATGCTAAATTATTTTACAGTACACAAGATGACAGTAAAGCAAACCCTGATGCTTCTCTCTTTGATAAGTCGTCATCAACCGGTGAGGCTTCATTAAATGTAGGTCTAACTGCTGATTTAACTGAAGGTGTAAGTGCAGGAACAACGTTAAATGCTATATCTACATTAGGTCTGTACAACAATATCGTATCTAGTACTTGGACCGGCGGTATTCAAGATACTTTCTTTTTTGGTGAAGCGTGGTTGGCGGCAACTGCTGGAAAAACAACCGGTAAAATCGGTCGTATGCAATTAGATACTCCTTTGGTATTTAGTGAAACATGGTCGGTAGTTGCTAACACATTTGAGGCAGCTGTGTTAATCAATCAAGATTTACCGGGAACAACTTTAGTCGGTGCATATGTTGGTCAACACAATAGTGCCGCAGCTTTAGGCGGTGGTTTTGATGATTTTACTACAAGTCCATTCAAAAGTTTTTATAACGGTGCATACGCAATCGGTGCTGTAAATAACTCTTTTGAGCCATTGACTGCTCAAGCTTGGTATTATGATGCACAACAAGCTGTTAAAGCGTATTGGCTTCAAGCTGATTTAGATCTATCAGGTATTGTTGCCGGTGTTCAATATACCGGTGCCGACTGGTACGCATCTGATACAACAGGTACAGCATTTGCAGCTAAATTGGGATTTGAGATGAAAGATAAGTTCTCTATCTCGGGTGCTTACTCTTCAGTAGATGATAAAGCAACTGCCGGTGCTAACTTGGCTGGATCTCAATCAAAACTTTATACTGAAGCATGGTGGTACTATGGAATCATCACTAAAGCAGATACTACAGCTTACAATGTAACTGCTACTGCATCAGTATCTGATTTTGACTTGGGTGTATATTATACTCAAGCACAAGTAGGTGCAGATGATGCAGATTTTACTGAAGCAACTTTTGAAGTAGCAAAACCTTTTGGTCCATTGGATGTAGGTCTTTACTACATTTACACAAAATATGATGCAGATAATAATGGTGATGCTTATAACACAGTTCAAGCATACTTAACATACAACTTCTAATCATTTAGAAATTTATATGCCCTTCGGGGCATTATTGAGGGAAAACCCTTAATTTTTTCATTCATTTTGATATAATATCCCTAAAAATTAGAGGATAACAAAGATGCCCGTACTCCTTAAAAAGGCTCTTTATCTTGTTGTGATGCTGCTTTTAATCTCTTTTATCTCCTTTTTAGCGATAAATGCAGCACCCAACTCTTTTCTTGCAGCCGGTGAACTTAATCCAAACATGACTCCTGAAGCTATCGAAAAACTAAAAGCTGTTTATGGTCTTGATAAATCTATGTTTGAGCAGTATATTCACTGGTTAATCAATCTATTGCAGTTAAATTTTGGTGTCTCTTTTGTTAGTGGGGCTGATGTAACGGATGAGATATTAAAACGACTTCCTATTACTCTTAGTATGAATATCACAGCTATGGTAGCTGTCTTTATGCTCTCTATCTATTTGGGTATTAAGGCTGCTTTACATAGTGGAAAAAGTTTTGACTATGCACTTAGACAGCTCTCGTTAATCTCTTTTTCTATGCCCTCTTTCTATCTTTCACTACTTCTTATGCTGATATTTAGTGTAACCTTAAACTGGTTTCCTATAGCAGGACTACACTCTATAGAGCCAAAAACAGGATTTTCTTATTATCTTGATATGGCTTGGCATCTTGTTCTTCCTGTAGGAGTTATGATATTTGTATCCATAGGCAGTATGAGTATCTATATTCGTTCATTAACTTTGGAGATTTTAAAGAGTGATTATATCTTTTTTGCAAAAGCCAGAGGTCTGAGTGAAAAGATTATCTTAAGACGCTATATCATTCCAAATCTTCTTCCACCCGTTATAACGCTATTGGGGCTATCCCTGCCGGGACTTATAGGAGGAAGTGTTATTTTGGAAGCTATATTTGGCATAGAGGGGATGGGACAGCTCTTTTATCTTAGTGCTTTAAGCCGTGATTATCCTGTTATTATGGGAATACTAACTATAACCGCACTGCTTACACTCCTTGGAAATATGAGTGCAGACTTGATATTGATTAAATTAAATCCTTATGCCAAAAGGTCTTAAAAATTAGCTCATATCTTCATCAACAGTAACTTTACCGGTTACTCTACGCCACCATATAGGTGCCATAAGACCGGTAAAAAGCAGTGTGGTTACGGTTATATTGATATACCATCCAAGTGTATCAAGATTGTCAATATTAATTACGCCTATCTGATAGAGTCCTCCTAGAAGTAGTCCAACCAAGATAAGATAGACCAATATACCGGTAGTTCCTAAAGCTTCATGCAAAGCTCTTATGGCTATTAGCCAGATTACAAGTAAGACAGCTAGAAAAAATATAACTAAAAGATTAAATGTTTCCAAGCCAATCACATAGTGAGCTACATCATATTTTAGTGGATTCCATGTTCCAAAAACCAGAATAAAACTTAAAACCATCTTGATATACCAAGGGATATTCTTTGCCATTTTTTTCCTTTTAAAGATTAATTAAATAGTGATTCAAGAGCTGAGATGTCATCTTTTTTCTCAACTTCTTCATTTGTACTACCTGCCATAGCACTACCGCCATCTTGTTCAACCAGCTCTATGTCAAGCCCTGTAATCATAGAAGCGAGACGAATATTTATACCACTCTTGCCTATCGCTTTTGATTTTTGATCACTAGGCAGTGTAACGACAGCTTTGAGGTTGCCTTCATCTTCTGAGCCTTCTATACTTACGGCAGAAATTATAGCAGGAGACATTACTCTAGCGATAAAAAGTTCTTTCACGGTGGTATATTCTATACAGTCTATGCTCTCGTTTAAAAGCTCTTCGCTTACTGCATTAATACGAACACCTTTTACTCCAACGGTAGCTCCGATAGGATCTATCTTTGGATCAGTCGTATAGAGTGCAATTTTAGCACGTTCACCGGGAATACGAGCAGAACGTTCGATAACTACTAATCCATCTTTTATCTCCGGCACTTCAAGTGCAAGAAGCTCTTGTAAAAATTTTGGAGATGTACGAGAAAGCTCTATGGAGATACCGTTTGCTTTATCTATATTTACACGTCTTACAACAGCTTGAACTACATCACCGACTTTAAAAACTTCACCTTTAATTCTGCTTTTCATAGGTAAAACAGCACGAACTTCGTCCATCTCTATAAATGTACTCTGAGTGCTATCTACGCTTGTTACTCTGCCTGTAGCGATTGTGCCTATTTTACTCTTATATTTACTAAACATATCATCTTCAACAAGGCGTTGTATATGAAACTCCATCTCACGGTGAAGTGACATCGCTGCCGTACGACCGTGATCTTCCAGATTATGCTCTATCTGAAACTGATCACCTATCTCAATATCATCATCATTCTCTTTTGCTTCAGTTAGTGACATATAGGCTTCTGCCTCTTCACTCTCAAGTTCAGGTGCATCATCTGCAACAACTGTTATAACCTGATTTAAAATAACTGTTTTTGAATCTTCATCAATCTCAGCTTCATAAGCAAATTTTGGGTTTATAACACGTTTTGCAGCTTGAACAAATGCAGTTTTCATACCCTCTTTTACTTTTTCGGGAGCGAGTCCTTTTTCATGAGCAATCGAGTCAATAATATCTAAAATATTTTCCATAATAATACCTTCTGGTTAATGCGTTTGGTTCATAAAAGTAATATAAGGACACCTCTAAAAAACCTAGTAAGCCGCAGAGGGAAAAAGAAGCATAAGATTTGACTTTTCTTTCTTAGTTATTGACGCAATAGCTACGATTATTGCTTACAATAACTGCCTTGATTATGAATTTCTCTCTATCGCTGAGGCTTACTAGGGTTTTTAGAGGTGTCCATAAATAATTAGGGGTTATTTTATGAAGTGTAAAAGTATATCATATTTTTTTAATCAATAAAAGGGTATAATGCAGATTATTATAAATTATATAAGGATAAGAGATGGATTTGAAAGTAGCCCGTGTTGAACCGGATGCAAAGCCTAAAAAAACAGATATTAAGAAGATAGACGAGCTTATAGCAAAAAATGAATCGGTGATTTTGTATTTTGATCGTGATAATTCTCATAAAGACCTTTTAGAGTTACAAGACCATTACGAGGGTGAGGGAAAAAGTTTTTATATGAGAGAGGTTAAATACGGTCTTTCAGATAATGAATATATGTATGAGGTACATATCTTATAATGTCAAAAAAACTTTTTATTGAGACGCTTGGGTGTGCGATGAATGTTCGCGATTCTGAGCATATGATAGCTGAACTTAATCAAAAAGAGAGTTATGAGTTAACCGAGGATTCAAGTGAAGCTGATCTGATTATTATTAACACCTGTTCAGTTCGTGAAAAACCTGTTCAAAAACTGTTTTCAGAGCTTGGAGTTTTTAATAAAAAGAAAAAAGAGGGTGCTAAAATAGGTGTTGCAGGTTGTACAGCCTCTCATCTTGGCAAAGAGATTATCAAACGTGCTCCATATGTAAATTTTGTACTTGGTGCTAGAAATGTCTCTAAGGTTGCCGAAGTTATTCATAAAGACAGAGCCGTTGAGACGGAGATAGATTATGATGAGTCGCAGTTTGCTTTTAAAGATTTTCGCTCAAGCCTGTATAAGTCATATATAAATATCTCTATAGGCTGTGATAAGCAGTGTACTTACTGTATTGTTCCTCATACTAGAGGAGAAGAGATATCAATTCCTCTGAATCTAATCTTAGATGAAGTTGAAAATAGTGTTAAACGTGGTGCAAAAGAGCTATTTTTGCTTGGGCAAAATGTAAATAACTACGGAAGACGCTTCTCCGGTAAACATGAGAAGATTAACTTTACAGAGCTTTTAAGACGTGTTAGTGAGGTTGAAGGTTTAAAACGTATAAGATTTACATCTCCACATCCTCTTCATATGGATGATGAATTTTTACAAGAGTTTGCTAAAAATGATAAAATATGTAAAAGTATGCACATGCCTCTGCAGTCGGGTTCAACTAAGTTATTAAAAGATATGAAACGCGGATACTCAAAGGAGTGGTTTTTAGATAGAGCTAAAAAACTTCGTGAGTTAGTGCCGGAAGTATCTATAAGTACGGATATTATAGTCGGTTTTCCCGGAGAGAGTGATGCAGACCATGAAGATACGCTTGATGTAATGCGTCAAGTCGGATTTGAGCAGGTCTTTAGTTTTAAGTACTCACCACGCCCTATGACCGAAGCTGAAAATTATACCGATGTCGTAGATCCACAAATTGCATCAAAGAGATTAGCAGAGGTTCAAGAGTTGCACAATGATACTCTTGACAGGTTAAAAGAGAGAAATCTAAACAAGGTTGTAGAGGTCTATTTTGAAGAGTTGCGTTCAGACGGTTTTGTAGCAGGACGTAGTGATAATAATCTGCTTGTTAAAGTAAAGGGAAGCGAAGAGCTTTTGGGCAGATTTAAAAATGTTCGCATAAATAGACTCTCAAGACTCTCTTTTGAGGGTGAAGTTATCTAATGAAAAAGCTAAAAAAGAGTATTTTACGCTCTTTGGCACTCTATATCGTACCTCCTATCGGTAATTTTTTAATACGTCTTATATATCTTACATGTAAGAAAAATTTTTATATTACAAAAGAGATAACACAAGAGCCTGTTATATTTGCTTTTTGGCATGGTGACCTGCTTTTTCAACCTTATCTTTACTATCAGTTTCGTGAAATTCCCAAAGCAAATGTTCTTATAAGCGATCACTTTGACGGAAAGATTATCGCTAAGATTATGGTCTATTTTAAGTTAGGGACTATTTATGGATCAAGCAATAGAAGTGCGGTACGTGTTTTGATGCAAGGGATAAAAAGTTTAAAAGAGGGTTATGATATAGGAATTACTCCAGATGGTCCTAAAGGTCCTAGATATGAGGTTTCAGACGGAGTTGTGGCTATGGCACACAAAAGCAGAGCAAAAGTTGTTGCTTTCTCTTGCGTTCCCTCTCGTTATTGGCAACTAAAGAGTTGGGATAAGTTTGTTATTGCAAAACCTTTCTCAAAATTGGATTTTTATGCTTCAGCTCCTTTGGATTTGAGTGATGTTACAATGGATGACTCAAAAGAGATGATTAAAAAGGAGTTGATGCGTCATGCGATTAAATAATTGGTTGATAGGAACTATAACAGCTCTTCTGTTTACGGCGGCATACTTTTTTTTAAATCCATCATATGAACGCTCTTTAGAAGCTAGGTTCTATTATACGATTGGAAATTATAAAAAGGCACAAACTTTAGCAACAGAAGCTTTTGATATGAATAAATACAATAAGATGGCATTTACTATCATGACACAGGCTCAAACAGCTATGAAGTTTGTAAATTATATAGATGAGTCAAAAAAATATATGGCTCAAATTGCACAAATCGCCTCTTCAAACGGTGTTAGTGATGCACAACGTGCAAAAGTTAAGATGATATGTGAGATTATGATAGAATCATATGTAAAAGTCACGGCTACCGTCTTAACAGATAAAGCCCTTATTAAAGAGGCACAAGAGTATAGAGATAAATTTCAGAAGTTACATGATGAGATTGCTTCAAGATTATAGAGTAGAATTCTTAGAGTATATGTATGATATTCGAGGAGTCAGTGATTTAACGATAAAGAGCTATGATGAGACACTTAAAGAGATGTTTTATTATAGTGAAATATCTTTTGAAGATGGTAGCTATACCATAGAGCTGATGGCATATCGTATAAAAATAGCCTCTTTAAAAGCGACAACCATCTCAAGAAAAATCAGTAGCGTAAGAAGCTTTGTAAGTTATTTAAGAGACAGGGGGATTAATGTCTCTATAAACTCTGATGATAGCATAAAAGTGGCTAAAACTTTACCAAAACCAATATCGCATGAACATATAAAGTCAGCACTAAAAGATGCAACTTTGCAAGAGAGAGTTATAGTTTTGATGCTATACACTTTGGGTCTGCGTATATCTGAACTTAACTCTTTACATGTAAATGACATTTCAGATGGTTGGATAAGAGTTGTCGGTAAAGGAGATAAGGAGAGAGAGATACCTGTAGTTGCCAATATTTCAGAGCTTATCTGTGAATATCAGAGCCAATACAGCCTTAAAGAGTATCTTTTTGAGCGTGATGGTGCAAAATTAAGCGAAAATAGTTTAAGATATATCATCACAAAAGTCTTTAAAAGAGCAGGATTTAAAGTAACTCCTCATCAGTTGCGTCATTCATACGCTACGGAGTTGTTAAATCACAACGCAAGAATTGCTGATGTAAGCGAACTCTTAGGACACGCCTCTATGGCTACGACGCAGATTTATACAAAGTTGGGGTCTGCTTTAAAGATGCAAAATTATAAAAAATCGCACCCTTTGTGCAAGGAATAACTTGAAGCTAACAACTCTGTTTGAACGCCTGTATTCAAAGATATATATAGCCATCGTTGAAGATGGTGAGCGTATTGAAGTGGCTACGGAAATTTTTGCAAAAAAACAAAACAGTGAAGAGTCTGTAGAGAGTTTTAGTAGTTTTGATGAGGCGAAAGATTATATTTTAGATACTATCTCTGATTCACCTTATTACTATATTTCGCTTCTTAACAGCTCAAAAGATCAGGGTGCTTTACCAACTTGCGATAAATTAAAAATGCGAGATTTTGCGGATGTCAGTCTAAGTACAAATGTATGTATTGATGAGAAATGGGTGCTTTACAGCTCAACAGCTTCGCTTAAAGTGATAGAGAAGAAACATATGGCTTATGGGCTGGATTATATATTTTCTCCATTTACAATTTTGCACGATTTTTTTAAAGATAAGATAAAAGAGGTTTTAGGTCTGTATGTATTGGTTCAAAATGAGAGTTTGAGTATAGCCGTATTTTCAAGCTCAAAGCTTGAATTTGCTCTACATGTGGCTACTGATTCTGACTCTATCGCACTTATGGACTCTTCATCAGATATAGAGAGTGATTTTGAAATTTCTGAAGATATAGATGACTCTTTGGATGAAGAGGAGTTTGGTATTTTAGATGACATCGAAGCTCTTGATGAGATGGACTCACTTGATGATATAGAGACACTTGATGATATAGACAATATAGAGAGTTTTGAAGATTTTACAGAAGATAGTGATGAGGTAAGTGTACAAGAGCCAAAAGAGCAGGAGCAGAGTATTGAGGGGTTCAATTTGGACTTTCACCGTTTTAGCATTATTCAAGATGCTTTAAAAACTTTTTATAAAGATGAGATATATGAGAACTCTTTTATAGAGGCTGTCTTTATAGCTGATAGTGTCGGTGTCAGTAAAGATTTGAAAAATTATCTCGAAGAGGAGCTTTTTGTAACTCCTATAGTAAGAGGTATCGATTTAGCAAAAGAGCTGTTGAAATTGAGTAAAGAGGAGGTTTTAAATGCGTCGTAGTTTTATAAAACCTCGTCATAAAAGTTTCATCACCGCAGAGCTTAGACTTGTACTGTTCTTCTTTTCAGTTACACTTATTATGCTCGGTTTGACTTACGCTTTTTTGGAGTACAAGACGTACACCTTTTCTAAAAAAATTGAAAATACTTCAAATACTATCAGTGATTTAAACAGCTCTTTAGTGATGTTTGATGCAGAGATAATCTCCATAAATACCAAAGCTTCAAAAGCAGAGCAGATATATACATCAAATACGGTTTTACAAGAGAGCATAAAAAATCTTTTTGATTTAGTACCTGAGCGTATCACTCTCTCTCAGGCAAAGCTAGATAAAAATTCACTTATTTTGTATGGTATAACACCTAGTAAAGATGTATATGAATTTATGCTTCACGCTCCGCTTCGTTCTATCTTTCACAGAACATACAGCAGCTTTTATCCCTTAGAAAACGGTTGGTATCATTTTGTATCTACAAATTATTTAGATAAGGAAGAGCTGTGAAGTTGAACTTGTCACGCCAGACACTCTATATGCTTATCATCGCTTTAGTGCTTCTTATCTTTGTATTTGTATTTGCATTTGTATTTTTAATTCCAAAAGGAAAAGAGTATAGAATACAACGCATAGCCATGAAAAAAGAGCTAAAAGTAAAACAGAAATATCAGCAGTGGTATGATGAGACATATAGTGATGTTCAAAATTTGCGTAGTAAAAACAAGGCTGTTATACAGGCGTTTGACAATGAGTTTAACAGCGAGAGATTTATTAAAGAGAATGAGAACTGTTTTGAGAGCTTAAATATCACCCCAAAACAGCTTTTGGATGTAAATGGAACTGACTTTTTAGTCTATGAGGTAAATGCAACATCAAAGATAGACTCTCCGCAAAGTTTTTATAGTTTTATACAGCAGATAAATAAGAGTGACTGGATAATAAAGGTTCAATTTCCAATAGATTTTAAAAGAGAGGCAAATCTTATACGTTCAAGTTTTAAGATGAGAGTCTATAAAAACACAGAAGCTACTGCGTCAAAAGCCTCCTCTTCAGAGAAGAGATAGGGACGCAGTAGTTTAGGGATTTTTAATCTTCTACATCTCTCTTTAAACTCTCTGCCCATATTATCTACTCTATACGGTGCTATAAAAGTGAAATGTTTTCCAATAGATACCACATATTTTCTTCCAACTATATGCGAATCTCTCTTTTTCAATATCTCTTTATCGCCTTGACGCATAATAAAGCCACGCTGTTTGAGTATCTTATCTACATGTAAGAGTGTGTGTCGTCTGTTTTGAAGAGTTTTAAAGTAGCTTAGCTTCTTTACATGTAAGAGTTGTATATCTTCTATATAGCTGTCTTCATCAAGATACTTAAAGCTTTTTTCTATCTGTTTTGAGAACTTTTCAAGAAGTGGTTCGCTGAAATTGTGTCGAAAATAGTTACGTCTGTAGCTCTCATCAGAGTTACTTTCATCTTCAAACCACTCTATATCTCTGCTTTTAAGATACTCACTCAGCTCTTTTTTGTTTACATGTAAGAGGGGGCGGACAATAGTATAATCATCCCTAACATCTACAGCTTTCATACCCATAAGCTCATACAGTCCCGCACCTTTGCTTAGTTGCATCAAGAACCACTCTAATCTGTCTCCTAGATGGTGTGCCGTTAAAAGTGTATCGTAACCGTTTTCTCTTATGCAGTTGGAGAAAAAGTTATAACGTATCTCTCTAGCTTTGGCTTCAAAATTTTTATCTACCCTTTTTGCATCATATATATACGCTTTTTTAGAATGTTTTTTGGATAGTTCTTGAACATACTCTGCCTCTATATTGCTGTTTTTGCGGGTGTGGTAGTTTACATGTACACAGTCAAACTCAATCTCTTTATCGATAAGCAGATGAAAAAGTGCACTAGAGTCACCACCGGCTGAAAATGCCAATAAATTTCGAGATGAGCGTAAAATATCTAAGGTACTTCTATCAAGCAATTACACATCCAAGTAGTTTATTTCCCGCAATATCTGTTATCTTTGCCTTATAAATTTTTGCGAACTCTATCTCTTGTTCAAGCTCATTGTCGTTTATATATATCTCACCGTCAATCTCAGGAGCCCAGTTGATAGCTTTTGCACTTAAGAGATACTCATGTTCTTGACTCTCTGCATCAATGATAACCTCTATAGTGCTTCCTATGAGTTTTCTAAGACTCTTGATTTCAGACTCTTTTGCTATTTCACCTAAAATTTCAGCTCTTAAAGAGATGGTCTTTTCATCTATATGCTCACTCATATCAAAAGCAGAAGTTCCCTCTTCGTTGGAGTAACTAAAAACATTTATACGCTCAAAATTAAACTCTTTGGCAAATTCACACATCTGCTTAAACATCTGCTCACTCTCATGAGGATGTCCGACAATAAAACTTGTTCTGATAAACGAGTTAGGCAGAGTACGCATGTACTTTAGTTGTTGAAGAGTTTTTTCAGCTCCAAAGCCACGCTTCATGATACGAAGCATATCATCGTTTATATGTTGAATCGGCATATCAAAATAGTTATGAAAAAGCTTGGAATCTCCTATGGATTTTAGAAGTTTCATGCTTGTTGTCGATGGGTATAGGTATAAGATTCTAGCACTTTTAACTCCATCAATCAGCTCAACTCTTTTAATCAAGTGAATAAGTCCATCTTGTATATCCAAATCACGCAGGTATGAACTAGAGTCTTGAGATACAAAACTAAAATCATAATAGCCGCGTTTAACAAGTTTTTCTACCTCCTGTGTAACCGACTCTAAAGTGCGTGAGTGCAATTTGCCTTTAAAAGATGGAATGGCACAGAAACTACAGGTCTGATTACACCCCTCTGAGAGCTTGATATAAGCGTGATAGCTAGAACCCGTAACAATTCGCTCCGCCCCATCAATAAGATAGACTTCATCAGAAAAACGACTCTGTTTTTCGGCTAAAAGTTCATCTATCTTGTCATAATCTCCAACCCCGGTAAATATATCTACTTCACTCAACTCTTTTGAAAGTTCATCTCTGTATCTTTCAGAGAGACATCCTGCCATAACAAGAAGCGAGTCATCTTTTCTGGTGCTGTCAAGGTCGATAACTGTATTTAGAGACTCCTCTTTTGCAGCATCTATGAAACCGCAAGTATTTACTATGATAACATCAGCTTCTTGAGAATCTTGTGTCATCTCAAAGTTTTGAAGTCGCCCCATCATCACTTCCGTATCAACTAAGTTTTTTGTACATCCCAAAGAGACTATGTGAAGTTTTTTGCTCATATACTTGTTACCTTTGTTATAATGATGAAATTATAGCGAAAGTGTATGATGAAAAAATTTGATGTTCTTATTTTGGGTGGCGGTGCTAGTGGATTGATGTGTGCTTCATGGTTAAATCAAAACTCTTCTTTACATGTAGGGATAATTGAAGGCAATGAAAAAGTGGCTCAAAAGCTTAAAATCTCCGGTGGAGGCAAGTGTAATATTACTAACGTAGATGTGAGGGCGGAGCATTTTCTCGGAGACAGAGATTTTATCAAGACTGTTTTAGAGGAGTTTTCAAAAGAAGATCTATTACAATATCTGCAAAAACGAGGTCTTAAGCCTGTTATACGCAAAAAACGCTACTATTTTTGTCCTAAAAGTTCAGATGAAATTATAGATATTTTAAAAAAAGATACTTCTAAAACAGAGCTGATTTTAGGTGAAAAAGTCTTACGTATAAGTAAAGATTTTAAAGTTACAACAGACTCTAGCAGTTATGAAACTACACACTTGGTTATAGCAACAGGAGCGCAAAGTTATAAAAGTATTGGAGCTTCTTCTATCGGTTTGGATATTGCGAAAACTTTTAAGCATAAAGTGAAGCAATTTCATCCTGCCTTGGTAGGATTGACCTTGCAACCAGCCCAATTTTGGATGAAAGAGCTTAGTGGTATCTCTTTACATGTAAAGATAAAAGTAGCAGGTAAAGAGATTGATGAAGAGATGCTTTTTGCCCATAAAGGGATAAGTGGATTAGCTGTCTTATCTGCATCGTTATATTGGCATAAAGGGGATATAGAGATAGATTTTATGCCCTCCTTACATGTAAGAGATGCTATAAAAAATACTAAAAAGCATATAAGCTCTGCATTTAGATTGCCAAAAAGGTTTACAAAACTGTTTTTAGACTCTCTAGGAGTTGAAGATAAAGCGTGTAATAAGCTAAGTAAAAAAGAGATAGAAAAACTTATGCTTATACACTCATACAGCTTTGCACCTTCTGGAAATTTTGGATTTTCAAAAGCGGAAGTGAGTAGAGGAGGGGTTCTTACTTCAGAGATAGATTCAAAAAATATGCAGAGTAAACTTGTAAAAAATCTCTATTTTATCGGTGAGGTTGTGGATGTTACGGGAGAACTTGGAGGATATAATTTTCAGTGGGCTTTTAGCAGTGCAGTGGTTTGTGGTAAAAATTTAGTGAAATTTAGTAAATAAAGTTGCTTAATATGTCGATATTGTGTTACTATTGCCATCTATTAATACAAGGTTAAATCTCTTAAGTTATAATAGAAGCTAATAATTTTCAGGTACCAAGTTAAAATTATAACACTGTTTTATACTTTTAGGTTGGTATA
Organism: Helicobacteraceae bacterium; assembly: GCA_015484575.1. Lineage (GTDB taxonomy): Bacteria > Campylobacterota > Campylobacteria > Campylobacterales > Sulfurimonadaceae > S010-53. The sequence goes on along the minus strand of WFND01000015.1, from coordinate 1,506 downwards.
TTTTTCTAATAAGGTTGATGATGATGTATAAGAGTAAATTTTTTATGCAGTTGAGTATTTTTCTCTTTTCGCTATTTTTTCTGAGTGCTTGTGGTAGTAATAATTCGCAATCAAGAGTAAATTTAGCACCGGATAATAATAACACGGCAGGTGGCGGCTCAACAGAGATTGCCAATCTTACGATTTTAAACAGCAATACGGATATAGTAACTGTAGCCAAAGACTCTCAAAATGTAAATATTTCGATACTGGCACGTGATAAAAACAATGTTGCAGTAGATGGAGCAGATATTTTAGTACAATACCCGGACAAGCCACTAGGTAGTTTTTCATCTAAAACAGCAGGTGTGAGTTCAGGCTTAGCATCATTCTCTTATACAGCACCTCCAAATCTTAAAGAGCTTATAGATTCAGGTATAACACAAGAGCAGTTTACCTTCTATGCGTATGATTCAGAAAGTAATAAGGCTGATACGTCTGTTGTTGTTGTTCTTACGGTTAAGTTTGATTTGACGGCTGATTCTACATCTGATGATAAGATTGTAAATATTGTTCTTACTCCACAGACATTTAAAGTAACCAATCCGGGTCAAAAAGTAACAATCAATATCAAAGCATATAATCAAAATGGTTTCGGTGTTAAAAATGATATTGTACAGATAAGTGACGCACACGTCTTTGGTTCTAGTAAAGGTTCCGTTCCAAATAGTGCCACGATAATAGCAGGGTCTGGAAGTTTCGTCTATACGGCACCTACAAATTTTCCTGAAGATACAGATAACTACAGAGTTTCAACAACCTCTTCGGGGGCTGTCGGTTCGGTTAGCCAAGATTTAACTATTGAGTTTGGTCCACATACTTTAACACCTACTCTTACCGTAGATAACGGTCCGGCTACTTTAACGAAAGATGGAGAGACTGTATCTGTTGTTGTTATTGCTAAAGACTCTTCCGGTGTTCCTCTTAAAAAAGGTTCTATTGAGGTTTTATATCCGGCTGGAACATCCGTTGGAACATTTGCTAAATCACAAGTTAAGATAAATGACGGAATAGCAAATTTCTCTTTTACGGGACCATCTCCGCTTTTAACTCAAAATGCAAAGATATTTACTTTTAGATTTGTTGAGAATCCTTCACAAAGAGTTGCATGGAGTGTCTCTTATTCACCGACTGTACCAACTTCTACAGATCAGATTGTTACTCTTAGTGTAGATAACAACATCACGGTAAATACGGCAGGAGAGAGTAAAACCATAAAAGTTGCAGCCTTTTATGCCAATAATGTTCCGGCATTAACAGGGAAGATAAGAGTCTCTTATCCGGAAGCTTCGGGAAGTATAGGCTCTTTCTCTCCTCTTGTTGCCGATGTTTCAAATGGATTTGCTACATTTACTTATAGAGCTCCTTCACCATTGGTAACATCACCGGATAAGATTTTTACATTTTCTGTGATTGATGGTGCTGGAACTGCTACTGACAGTATGAGCGTCAGCTACTCACCTATAG
>WFND01000014.1 GCA_015484575.1 Helicobacteraceae bacterium | reverse complement strand
TAGTATGATAATACGTTGCCAAGGCTTTTTTGTGTTATAGCTGTCATTATCTTCACTTCTTGCAGCAGGGTTCATATCTTCTTGACCCTTCATCTTTACATATCCGCCAAGAGGAATCATAGAGATTTGCCATTTAGTTCCTATCATGTTAAATGAGGCAACTTTTTTACCAAAACCTATACTGAAAACTTCTACATATACACCAAAAAAACGAGCTGCACTGTAGTGACCTAGTTCGTGAAAAAATATTAAGAGTGAGAGAATTAAAAATGCTATAAACCAACTCATTAGTATGCTTCCTTAAGTAAGGCTTTTCTAAAGCCGTAGATATACTCTGCACCGGAATAGAGCGTAAGTGCAACGGCAAACCATAAAAGAGTGTCTGCGTATGCCCAGTGCATCAACATAAAACCTATAGCAAACATCTGTGCTACTGTTTTAACTTTACCTGCCCATGAGGCACTAATATCGAGATTTTCATTTACGGCTACTGTTCGCAGTCCAGTTATAAACAGCTCTCTTATTATTATGATATATATCGCCCAAGGAGATGCATCACCCATCGCTAAAAGACCTAGAAAAGCAGCAAGAGTCAGCATCTTGTCAGCTAGAGGATCTAAGATAGCCCCCAACATAGTCATCTGATCTAACTCACGAGCGATATAGCCGTCAAAAAAGTCAGTAGCACTAGCAAGAACAAAGGTCAAAGTGGCAAAATAGTAACTCCAGCTTATATGCCAACCGTTGTCTGTAAAAATCTGAGGATTTAAGATAATCCAAAACAGCAAAGGTGCCATAAGTATGCGTGAGAGTGCTAATTGATTAGGTAAATTTAACATTATCTAAAAGTTGTACCGCCATCCACTACAAGTGTCTGCCCTGTTATCCAACTAGCTTCATCCGTACATAAAAAATAGACAGAACCTGCAATATCTTCAGGTGAACCCATACGATTTACCGATGAACGTTTTATCGTTTCAGCTTTTACCTCTTCATAGTTTGTAAACGCTTTTAGTGCGTCTGTATCTATAGGACCTCCAGAGACTGCATTGACACGTATGCCCATCTCCCCAAGTTCAACTGCAGCGTAACGGCTCATAGCCTCAACTGCCGCTTTATTTGTTCCGTGACCCGCATAGTTGTCTATATAGATAAGATTTCCCGTGCTTGACATAGTAACGATAGAGCCGCCACCGACTTTTTCCATACGTTTTGCAGCCTCTTGTGAGCCTAAGACAAAAGCATTTACGGTTGCTGTGTAGATATTGTTTAATCCACGAGGTTTTAGACGCATAAATTTTCCATAACCGCCGACAACAGGACGACCGTAAATCATAGCGTTTGAGACAAAGAAATCAACTCTGTCAAAATCCTCATCAATAGATTTAAATAGAGGTTTAAACTCATCTGGTTCTAAAATATTTAGAGGATACGCTTTTGCTTTGATAGAGTATCTGTTTTGTAAATCTTCTGCTATCTCGTTGGCGACATCAACATTTGAGTTATATGTAAACGCTATATTTACTCCATTTTGTGCAAACTTTTCTGCGATAGCTTTACCTATTCCTTTTGTTGCTCCCGTAATTACAAGAGTCTTACCCTTCATATTTGCCATCAATTAACTCCTATTATCGTATAGTTTTTTATAACATCTTCAATTTTTTTCATATTTTCGCTACTTGGCTGAACAAGAGGCAGACGATACTCTAAAGTATCAATAAGACCTGCTATGTACATCGCTGCTTTAATCGGGATAGGATTTGATTCGCAAAATAGCACTTTGTTTACGCTATAAAGCAGATTGTTTATCTCTTTTGCACTCTTAAAATCACCCTCTAATGCACAGTGTGTCAATTTGCTCTTTAAATCAGGCAGAAGATTTGCAGTGACAGATGTTATACCGGCTCCACCGGCTGCTAATATAGGAAAATCTATCGCATCATCTCCACTAAAGAGAGCTAGATTTGGACGCTGAGAGAGTAGTTCGACAGTACGCTCCAAACTTCCCGTAGCCTCTTTAATCCCGTAGATATTCTCAACATCATCAAAAAGACGGATAGTTGTCTGTGCCGATATATCAACACCTGTTCGTCCCGGCACATTGTAGAGCATAAAAGGTAGTTCGCTAACAGCATTTGCTATGGCTTTATAGTGCTGATACAGACCCTCTTGAGATGGTTTGTTATAGTATGGGCTTACTGAAAATATAGCATCTACACCGCATTTTTGTGCATGTTTTGCTATATCTATCGCTTCAGCAGTTGCATTACTTCCTGCACCTGCTAGAACTTTTGTATCGCTGCCTTTGCAGACCTCTACGGCTATCTCTATGCAGCGTTTATGCTCATCATGAGTCAATGTTGCACTCTCTCCTGTTGTTCCTACCGGACAGACGGCATCTATATGGTTGTCTATCTGACGTTGTATAAGTTTTGCATAGGTCGCTTCATCAAGTTTTGCATTTTTAAAGGGTGTGATTAGTGCGGTTGTTGCTCCTGTAACTATGTTCATTTACTCTGCCTTTCTTAGTATTAGTGTTGTAGATTTTGTAAAATCAAAATATTTTTTTGCCACATCTTGAATATCTTGCGGTTTCAGCTTATCAAGTGCATCTTCATACTCATAGAGGGGTTTTATATCTCCACGTGCAAGATAGCCACCAAAAAGGTTTGCTACCGAGCTTGAACTCTCTAAAG
>WFND01000013.1 GCA_015484575.1 Helicobacteraceae bacterium | reverse complement strand
TGCTCAAGAACAAGAAGTTGCTCAAGAACAAGAAGCTCCGGCAGCTGAAGAAAAAACAGAGGAAGCGTAATTATGGCAGTTACAGCAGCAGACGTTAAAAAACTTCGTCAGGCAACTGACGCTCCGATGATGGACTGTAAAAAAGCACTGACAGAGTGTGATAATGATTTTGACAAAGCGGTAGAATTTTTACGTGAACGCGGTGTAGCAAAATCAGCTAAAAAAGCTGACCGTGTTGCGGCAGAGGGATCAATAGGGATGAAAATTTCTGATGATTTCAAAAAAGCTACACTTGTAGAAGTTAATTCTGAAACAGACTTTGTTGCTCAAAATGACGGTTTTAAAGACCTCGTTTCTAAAACGGTAAATCAGGTTTTCACATCTAACAGCGACACTGTAGAAGCACTTCGTGAAACTGAGATTGACGGAAAGGCATTTAGTGCCTATTTTGATGAGAGCGTAGCAAAAATCGGTGAAAAGATAGAAGTTCGCCGTATCAACACTATCGTAGCTGATGAAAATACGGTAGTTAACGGTTATGTTCACTCAAATACTCGTATCGGAGTTATCGTTGCTATTAAATGCGACAGTGAAAAAACAGCTCAATCTTTAGCTCCAGTTGCAAAACAGGTAGCGATGCACGCATCTGCTATGAAACCGACAACACTTAGCTATAACGACTTTGATTCTGAGTATGTTGAAGCTGAAACAAAAGGTCGCATAGAAGCTATCAAAACAGAGAACGAAGAGCGTGCAAGAATGAAAAAAACACTTCTTAATGTTCCTCAATATATCTCAATGAGTCAACTGACTGATGAAGTTATGGCTCAAGCCGAAGCAGATATAAAAGCGACTCTAAAAGAGCAGAATAAACCTGAAAAAATCTGGGATAAAATTATTCCCGGTCAATTAGCTCGTTTTGTTCAAGACAACACAACTTTAGACAAAGAACAGGCACTTTTGGATCAAAACTATGTTCTTGATGATAAAATGACTGTGGCACAAGCGGTAGAAGCAGCAGGTAAAGCTGCCGGTGGAACTGCTGAAGTTGTAGCATTTGTTCGCTTAGAAGTAGGCGAAGGAATCGAGAAAAAAGAGGATGATTTTGCAGCTGAAGTTGCAGCACAGATGGCATAAGGGATTACCCTTAGCCATTATTTTAAGAAAATCTCTCTATAATACTGTATGATTTTACTTCAAGCAGAAAATATCTCCCATAAATTTGACTATCCACTTTTTAACAATATAAACCTTACTCTAAAAACCAATGAATCCATAGCTATCATAGGTGTCAGCGGTAGTGGAAAATCCACACTTTTACATATCTTATCCACTCTTTTAAAACCAGACAGCGGTAAAGTTACTCTGCTTGAGAGGGAACTTAATTCTCTAAAAACCAAAGAGCTTGTAGATATAAGGCGAAACAGATTGGGTATGATTTTTCAATCTCACTATCTGTTTAAAGGCTTTAGTGCATATGAAAATCTTGAAGTTGCCGCACTACTTAGCAATGAGAAGATTGATGATACTCTTATAGAGCGTTTAAATATACAAAAAGTTATTATGCAGAAAGTTACGGAGTTATCAGGAGGTCAACAGCAACGTGTATCTATAGCTCGTGTTTTAACTAAAAAACCGAATATAATTTTTGCAGATGAACCTACGGGAAATCTTGATAGTGAAACGGCAGTGGATGTTATGAAACTTTTTGATGAGTACATAAAAAACCATACTGCAGGTATGATTTTAGTAACGCATGATGAACAACTAGCTCTTAAATGTTCACATGTATATAGATTAGAAGATGAAAAGCTCATACAGGTAAAATAGATCTATGCAGTGGGCGGTTCTCTTTCAAGATAAAAATGTAGTCGCTTTTTTCTTACTCTTCATCCGTTTTTCATCACTTTTTATGGCTACACCTATATTTGCACACACCAGCATACCTATGAATGTAAAAGCATCTTTGGCATTTTTCTTTAGTGTCGTATTTTATAACTCGATGCCGCCTTTGGCTATAGATATTACGGTATCATCACTTATTATTGCCGTCTTGGGAGAGCTGCTTTTTGGCTTGGCTGTGGGTCTTATACTGCTTTTGGCATATCACACTGTCACTTTTGCAGGTGGGCAGATATCATTTGTTATGGGCTTCTCGATGGCATCTGCTATAGACCCTCAAAGTGGTATATCCATGCCCATAATTAGTCAATTTTTATCGCTCATAGCGTTGATGGTTCTGTTTTCTTTAGATATGCACCATTGGATTTTACTATATATAAATGAGTCACTCTCAAAAATACCGCTAGGAGGTTTTATGTTGGCACCTTCTCTATTTGATTACATCATAGCTTCTGCTTCACGTATGTTTATGGTCGGTTTTATGATAGCATTTCCTATTATAGCTCTCTCTTGGTTAGCCGATGTAATCTTTGGTATGCTTATGAAAACAATGCCTCAATTTAACCTTTTAGTTATCGGATTTCCTATAAAAATTGCTATCTCTATTGTTGTATTAATAGCAACTCTAGGCAGTATGGTTTTGATTTTAAAAGGTGAAGTTGCCCACGCCTTTAATGCTTTAGAGATATTATTTTAAATAAGACTCGCTTCTTAATTCAAGAGGATAAATAAGTTTTTTAATCAATGCCGTATATTTTCTGTCACTCTTACATGTAAATATAGATATATCATGTTGCATTGTCTTTGTATCCAAATCTGTTGTGAGCTTACATGTAAGG
>WFND01000012.1 GCA_015484575.1 Helicobacteraceae bacterium | reverse complement strand
GTATTTTATATGGCAAAAAGATACTCTGCATGAGATACAAGAACGAGGTGTAAAAATAGAGGTCTACCTAGGTGAAAAAGATGCTATTATAGATGCAGACAAAGCAAAAGAGTTTTTTTTGGAGTTTGCCACAACATACTATATAAAAGATGCTAATCACTTTTTAGAGGTCTCCTCAAATTAATCATACACATCATCCATATCAAAATCATATAGTGGTTCAATCTCTTTTAGATTCTTCACAGATTCAGGATTTACCTCTGCACTAGAAAAATCATACTCTTTTTCAGAATAAAATCTCTGCTCTTTTGCATATTTTTTCTCTTTTTCTAATTGGGCTTGTATATTTTTGTCATGAATTTTCTTCTGATTTGATGCATACACAAGCGAAGTTAATAGAAAAACAGATAATATAATTTTAAACATAACAGCAACCTTTTATAAGTTTAACAAATATATATCATAATTATATCGAAATATTGCTTCAATAAGATATAATATGAAAAAAAATTGGAGATTTATATGAGCGAGATAAAAATAGGTGTAATAACAGCGTCAGACAGAGCAAGTGCCGGAATATATGAAGATATATCGGGAGTTGCCATTCAAGATACTATGAAAGATTATCTAAAAAGTGAATTTGAGATAGTTTATAGATGTATTCCAGACAATCAAGATGAGATAGAGAAAGCTATGATTGAGCTTTGTGATGATGAAGAGTGCTGTTTGGTTGTAACAACCGGAGGAACAGGACCTGCACCAAGAGATGTGACTCCAGAAGCGACTGAAAATATATGTCAAAAGATGCTTCCGGGTTTTGGAGAGCTTATGCGTCAAGTCAGTTTGCAGTATGTCCCAACAGCAATACTCTCACGTCAAAGTGCGGGAATTAGAGGAAAATCTCTTATTATTAACCTACCGGGAAAACCAAAATCTATACGTGAGTGCTTAGATGCAGTTTTTCCTGCCGTACCTTACTGTATCGACCTTATAGAAGGACCATATTTAGAGTGTAATGAAGATGTAATCAAAGCATTTAGACCTAAAAAATAGTTAAAGATGTGTACATAAATAAATCTGATGTTGTATTATAATTACACTTAGCTCAAGAGAATGCACGGTTAAATCCATCTACCGTTGGTTCTATGTTTGGACAAAGTGTAGCGATAAGTGACGATATTATTGTAGTGGGGGCGATGGGTAATGATGAGACCTCTAGTAATTCGGGCGCAGCATATATGTATAAAGCTAAAAAAAGCGTGGCAAATAGTGCTGTTTTGATGTATCTTTTAAACTAAGCAAATAAAAGATGTTCACTTTTTAAAGAGATACCTTTTAGATGTGTAACGGGATAGGCATAAGCTATTCCCGCGCCTTCATTAACTATATCAAGTTTATGCATAACATGTTTTATAACTTCATCAACATCTCTTGTTGGAATTAAAAACATTAGATTTGCATCTGTATTATCTGCTTCAAGACGGTTGTAAAAATTATCCATCTCCTCAAGTCCCATGCCGTGTGCATTCATTATGGTTACACCCGTTGCTCCAGCCTCTTTAGCTGCAATCAATGCCCTCTCTTTTTTGTGATGTGGAACTATGATATGAACAGATGAAAAACGCATTTCATAAGAGTGACGCTTATTTGTTGCATCTATGTTTACAGTTGTAAGAGCCATATTATTTGCATCTTCTATAGCGTGGCGTAATTCAGCTATGTGTGCTTTCTCTTTCTCTTGAATACCTTTTATGCCAAGTCTGTCTGTAATAACTCCATAAAGCATAACCGTAATCATAGGAAAAAGTGAAGCAAAAGCTATAAGTCCAAAGCCATCAACAAGGGGATCTCGTCCAGAAATATTTGTAGCAAGACCAAGACCAAGAGCTGCTACTAGAGGAACTGTTACGGTAGAGGTTGTAACACCACCGCTGTCATAAGCTATGGCTATTATATATTTTGGAGCTATAAAAGTCAAAGCTATAACAAAGGCATACCCGACAATTATGTAATATACGATATGACCTCCATCAACAATTCTAAAAGCACCTAAAGCTATACCGACAGCAACACCAAACGCGACAAAAATTCTTAATACAAAATCATTTATTTTACCATCACTAATCTCTTTTGCTTTTTTAGCAATCGCTGAAAGAGCAGGTTCAGCCATAGTTGTAGAAAATCCGATAGAAAAAGCAAACACATATATGATAACATTACTGCTACCTTGAGTAAGCTGTTGTGCCATAGTCTCACCGAGAGGAAACAGCCCCATCTCTAAACCAACAATAAAAGCGTCAAGACCCAATATAACAAGTCCAAAGCCGATTAGTACGGTTTTTATATCTTTTATAGGCTTTTTAATAATAAAATATTGAAAAAAGAAGATAACTGCCAATATGGGAAAAACATCTTTTAATACATACAAAAGACCCATTGTCAAAGAGAGAAATGTTATCTCTGAGTGAGCAACAGCCTCTGCTGTAATTATCTCTATATCCACAACTGCTGCTTTTACGGGTTCTATCAGCTCATATACGACTATTCCATACAGTTGCACAAATATCATAGGAGTAAGTGAAGCAAAAGCTATAAGCCCAAAACCGTCAAGAACCGGATTTCTACCTTTTATCGTTGATGCTAAACCTATGCCTAAAGCTGCTACTAGAGGAACTGTTACGGTAGAAGTTGTGACACCGCCAAGATCATAAGCCAAGCCTACAATTTCATGTGGTGCAAAAGCAGTAGTTGCTACAACTAGCAAGTAGCCACTGATAATATAATAATGTACCTGATGACCTTTAATAATTCTATATACGCCGAGGACTATTGCGAAACCTACAGAGAGTGCAACAACAAGCCTTAAAACAGTCTCATCTATCCGTCCGCTGCTTATTTGTGCTGCTTTAACAGCTATTACATAGAGTGCCGGTTCTGCTATGGTTGTGCCAAATCCTATTAGAAAAGCAAATATAATAATCCAAAAAGTTGAACCTTTGTGTGCAAAATCAGAGGCCAATTTCTCTCCAACGGGAAAGATACCGACTTCAAGCCCTAATAAAAAAATCGCCAAACCAACACCTACTATCACAAGTCCTATAGCGGTTGAGAGCCAATTTTCAGGAATACTTTGAATAATTGCTAACTGAAAAAACAGTATAACAAGAACTATAGGGAGCAGATCTCTAAATGACTCTTTTAACAGTTGAATAAGCGAATTTATATTTAGCAATTATTTACCAATCTTTACCATTTGACGACGTAAATATGCTATCTTGCTTTGCAGTGGAAGATTTTTTGGACAGACATCTTCACATCCTAAAAGTGTCATACAACCAAATACACCATCCTCATCACCTACAAGCTCATAATAGTCCTCATCGCTTCTTTTATCTCTTGGGTCAAGCTGATAACGTGCTATTTTATTTAATCCAACCGCACCTAAAAAGTTATCATTCATCTGCATTGTTCCACATCCTGCAACGCAACAGCCGCACTCAATACAGCGATCTAGCTCATATATCTCTTCTGCTAGTTCTGGTTCCATCTTCTCTTCTAGTGTGTCTGTATCTATCTTCTCTTCATTGTGAATCCAAGTAGATAGACGCTCGTTTAATCCACGCATCCAATTACCAGTATATATAGAAAGGTCACCTATCAGCTCAAAGGTAGGTAGTGGAGCTAGTGTTATCTCCTCACCCAATTTTGCAGTCAATGTACTACATGCAAGAGCCGGTTTACCATTGATAAGCATCGAACAGCTACCACATATTCCAGCTCTACATACGAAATCAAATTTTAGTGAGCTGTCTATATGTTTTCTTATATCATTGAGTGCTATATATAGAGTCATACCCGGTGCTTCAGTCACCTCAAATGTCTCCATGCGAGGCTTATCTCCCTTTACATGCGGGTCGTATCGTAAAATAGATATTTTTAATACTCTCTCTTTACTCATTGTTAAACCTTTCACTTAAACGTTCATTTTTTCCTCGGTATTTTTTGGGAAGTTTATCTCTAAATGGCATTAGCTTCTCTTGTATTTTAAAGCGGTTATCACTACTTTTAGCTCTTATCTCATCAACCTCTTTTTGGCGTATCTCACTATCTTTGTGTACTATATTTAGGTTTTTACCATAACCACGAAAACCGGGTGGAAGTTCCATAGATTTTATATCTATCTCTTCATATTCAACATCCGGCAGAGTCTGCTCTTCGCTTCTCCATGAGGTTATGGTTCTGTTTAACCATTTTTCATCATTACGCTCTTTATAATCTTCTCTTGCATGAGCCCCGCGACTCTCTGTTCTAAGCAGAGCTCCATAAGCAACACACAGTGCTACTTTTAACATTTTTTGCGTTCTGTAAGCATTTACAAGTGCTGGATTTGCAGCTAATGACTGTGAACGATGAACTGTTATGTTTTTACTTCGTTTTAAAAGCTCTTCTAATTGATTTACAGCCTCTTGTAAATCTTTTCCGTTTCTAAAGATTCCCACCTTATCCATCATGATTTTTTCCATAGCTTCACGAATTTCAAAAGCATCTTCACCACCATCTTTGTGGATGAGTTTTTCCAATTTTTCCTGTTCTTGATTGATAAATTTTTCTATAGTTTTTGTTGATATATCTATATTGCTCTCTTCTTTTTCACAAAAATCAGCAATATATTCTGCCACTAACATTCCTGAAACAACTGTTTCACTAACAGAATTGCCTCCAAGACGGTTAAAGCCGTGCAGATCCCAACATGCAGCCTCACCACATGAATATAGACCTTTTAATGTCTGCGACTCTCCTGTATATTTTGTGCGAATTCCACCCATAGAGTAGTGCTGGGTAGGGCGAACAGGTATCCACTCTTTTGCAGGGTCAATACCTAAAAAGTTTTCACATATATCTTTTACTTCACGTAAGTTTTTCTCTATATGCTCACGTCCCAAAAGAGTAATATCTAACCATAAGTGGTCACCATAACGTGATTTTACGCCTTTGCCTTTTCTCATATGTTCTGTCATACGGCGAGAGACAACATCACGAGATGCTAACTCTTTTTTTTCAGGCTCATACTCCGGCATAAAACGGTAGCCGTCAACATCACGTAAAACACCACCATCGCCACGACACCCCTCTGTTGTTAAAATTCCTACAGGAACGATAGCGGTAGGGTGAAACTGTATAGCTTCCATATTACCAAGCGTTGCAACTCCAGTTTCAAGAGCCAAGGCTTGACCTATACCTTGACAGATAGTGGCATTTGTCGTAACACTATAAATACGACCATACCCTCCGGTAGCTATACAAGTAGCTTTTGCAATATATGCGTGAAGCTCTCCTGTCATAAGGTTACGTGAAACAGCACCGTAACAGCGTCCATTCTCATGTATTAAAGCTATGGCTTCTCTACGTTCACGTATCTCAATCTTGTCTTCATGAGCTTTATTATCCATAGCGTATAACATTGCATGACCTGTGCCGTCTGATGTGTAGCAGGTACGCCACTTTTTTGTTCCACCAAAATCTCTTGCCGTTATAAGACCGTGAGCCTCATCTTTCTCTGTTAAAGTGACACTTTTCGCATTTATAATGGCTTGACGATTACCTCTTTTTACACGATTCCAAGGAACTCCCCAAGCAGCAAGTTCACGTATAGCTTTTGGAGCAGTATTTACGAACATTCTTACAACTTCTTGGTCAGCTCCCCAGTCGCTTCCCTTTACGGTATCTTCAAAATGAACATCTTCGTTATCACCTTCACCCATTACAGAGTTGGCAAGACTAGCTTGCATACCGCCTTGTGCAGCAGCCGAGTGTGAACGTTTTGGTGGAACAAGTGTTAATAAGATTGTATCAAAGCCACGTTCTTTAACACCTGTTGCAGTACGAAGACCTGCTAAACCGCCACCGATAATTAAGACATCAGTATAAGTTATTCTCATTTACTTACTCCTGCAGGGTGATAACGCTCACCTGTTTTATAGTTGTGTTCATATCCTATATTCATATATTTTGCCAAAGCAAAGATACCGACAAGTAGATAAAAAGTTATGATTAGGTACATGATTATGCGTAACAAAGCACGGCGTTGTTTCATACATTTTTGCTCTTTTGCTTCAAAAAATCCCCACTTTAAGATGAGACGATACAGACCGACACCGGCATGTGTTATAACCGAAAAGAGCAACATAAGATATAGCGGCCACATCATACCACCGGCTACACGATCAGATGAAGCGTATGGACCTATATGGTTCGGCAGAGTTATCATAGTATATAGGTGAACGGAAGCTAAAAAAAACATCGCAAAACCGGTTATAACTTGAATTGCCCAGAGTGAAGTATCATGATGATTTAGACTCTGGATATGATTTTTTATACTTTTGTACTGTTTGTAATTTGATGGAAATTTTCTTAAAGCTATTAGAGCATGGATAATAATAATAAGTAAAACAGCAGTAGCCAAAAAAGAGATAATAACAGGATGACTCTCACCAAAAAAATAGTAACCTTCAAAAAAACGTGTCATCGCATACATAGCATCATTTGAAATCAAAATACTAGACTCAAAAAGAATATGACCAGATATAAAAAGTGCCAATATAAACCCTGTTAGACTCTGAATAAAATCAAGTCTTGCAGGAGTTTTGTCTATATGATGTCTTTTATCCATATAAATCCTTGCTATAAAATATGTTATATTATATCACAAAATTTAGTAACAAGTTTGTTAAGAAGTAGAGTAAATCTTAAAGGAATAAATTCCTTTGAGATTTTTATACGAAGTTTACGTCTGTGACGTGATGTTTTAGTCCTAACTCTTCTTTAGAGCATCCAAGAGCAAGTCCTACCATCTGTTGCATATGCAAAACAGGAATTTCAAGTTCACGTCCTACTGCTTTACCTGCATGGTCTGCTTGAGTGTCCAGCTTTAAGTGACAAAGTGGACATGGAGTTACCATCCAGTCTGCATTTTGGTCTATCGCACCCATTAGTGCATTACCGGTTAAGACTGCTGCTGTATGAGGTGCTTGAAGTTCAACATGAAAACCACAACATTTGTTTTTCTCTTCATACTCAACATTTGCACCACCACAAGCGATGATTAAATCATCTAGGGAGGTAGGTACATAAGGGTTATCTCCAGCTTGTAGCTCTGAAGGGCGAAGATTGTGACAGCCGTAAAAAGGGGCTATGTTAAACTGACTTAACGGTGTTGTTACTAAGGATTTTAGTTTATCAAGACCAAAATCGTCTATGATAGCATATAAAAAGTGCTTAATCTCAGAAGTACCTTTATATTGTAAATCCGGATTTACCTCTGCTAGTTTTTTATTGACACGTGCTTTAAGCTCGGCATCACTGTCGAGACGATGTTTCGTCATAGCCGTGTTTAACTGACATGTATTACAGATAGTAATCATTGTCATATTGTGCTTTTCTGCATAAGCTATATTTCTAGCATTTAATACAAGAGATAAAAAATCATCATAATCTTGAAGGTGTGACGCTCCACAACAACTAGCTTCTGTAAGCTCTATAATCTCAATATCTAGTTTCTTAGCAACAGCATAAGTTGACATAAGCTGCTCAGGTGTACTCTCTTTTGCAGTACATCCTGTAAAAAGTGCATATTGTAATTTTCCCATACTCATGACTCCTTAAAATTTTACTGTTGATGAAGATTTTACAAGTTTTTGTATCTCATCAAGCTTATCAGATTTAGGCATATTCCATGGAAGAACGATTTTACCTTTTTTGAACATTTTGAGTGCTACTGGAACATGTTTTATAACTCCGATATTGCCTTCAGAGTAACGTACTAGCTCACCTTCATCGAGAAGACCGTGTTTTTTGATAGAGTGTGCAAAACCTACGGCATGACGTGTAGCAACATTGTTTAGTGCATCTCCACGTTCAAATACCTGATTGTGTAGCTTTGTGATTTTTTCTATAGGATTTACCTCTTTAGGACACACTTCGGCACATTCAAAACATTTGACACAGTCCCAAACACCTGCACCCGGTGCATTTATAACCTCTATACGTTTATCAACTCCCTCATCACGAACATCTGCATTGAAGCGAAATGCTTTTGCAAAAGCTGCCGGTCCTATATAGTCTTCATTTATCTCTACAACAGGGCAAGAGTAGTGACATAGACCGCACTGGATACATAAGTCAGAATCAAGCAGTGCTTCTGCCTCTTGCGGAGTTACAATATGCTCATCTTCTGGATGTTCATCAACATGAGAAATCAAGAAAGGTTCAACCTCTTCATGCTTAACCCAGAAGTCTTCTTTGTCTATAATCATATCTTTTATAGCACGTTTTGTGCTTAGCGGTTCAAGCGTAAGCTCTTTTCCAAAAAGTTCAATCATATCATTCATTCTCTCTTTACAAGCGAGAACACCTTTTCCGTTTACTTTTATGGCACATGCACCACATATACCGTGACGACAACTGCGACGATAACTAAAACTACCATCATGCTCCCACTTTATACGGTTTAAAATATCAAGCACAACCTCTTCTGAGGTTACTTCCATCTCTATAGTGTTGTAATACGGCAGATAGTCAGTCTCTTGATTAAAACGGAACACTTTAAATGTAATTGTCTGTGTTGTAATACTATTATCCATCATAGCCCCTTAGTATGTTCGTTCTTTGAGTTCATGTTTGCCAAGTGTGACATCCATGTAATCAAGCGTAATTTCACCATCTTCATCCATATATGCCATCGTATGTTTGAGGAAGTTTTTATCATCACGTGTATCAAAGTCTTCACGGAAGTGTGCACCACGACTCTCTTTACGAGCCAAAGCACTCTCTACGATAAAGAGTGAATAATCTAACATATGACCAAGCTCGATAGCCTCTTGTAAATCAGTATTGAAAATTTTTGATTTGTCGTCTATACGGCAGCCTTTATGAAACTGTTTTCTAAGGTCTTTAACAATTTTAACCTGTTTTGCCAATAGCTCTTCAGTTCTAAATGCACCGGCATTATCTGTCATGCTCTGTTGCAGTTTTTCACGTAACTCCGGAACAGTATATTTTCCATTTCTAGTTAGAGTGGTTTCTATCTCTTTTATCATGGTGTCTGCATCAGATTCATCTGCCTCACGCAGAGTAAGTGAGTCTAAATCTTTCAGTATGCTCTGTCCAACATGACGACCAAAAAAGAGAGCTTCAAGAACAGAGTTTGCACCTAAACGATTAGCACCGTGAACACTAGAACAAGATGTCTCACCCGCAGCATAGAAGCCCTCTACGAATTCACTGTTGTTTTTACGTGCATGACCATCAATATCTACAGGAATTCCACCCATGGAGTAGTGAGCGGTAGCACTGATTAAGATAGGCTCGTGTATCATATCTAAGCCTAAGAAAGTGATAGCTAAATCACGAAGTTCAGGAAGACGCTCCATAATGAGGTCTTTACCAAGGTGAGTAAGGTCGATATATACGGCATCTTTACGAGGACCTACACCGCGACCCTCTCTTATTTCATTCATAATCGCACGACTTACGACATCGCGAGAGGCTAACTCCATCTTGTTTGGAGCATATTTATCCATAAAGCGTTCACCCTTGGAGTTGATAAGCTTACCACCTTCTCCACGAGCTGCTTCTGATATTAAAACACCGTTTCCTGATAGTCCAGATGGGTGAAATTGTACAAACTCCATATCTTCTAGCGGAAGACCGTGACGAGCAACTATAGAAAGACCATCACCTGTATTTGCGTGTGCATTAGAGTTGATTTTAAATGAACGTGCATATCCACCGGTTGCAAACATGACTGCTTTTGCATTAAAAATAGCTTTTTCCATATTTCTAATATTAAAAGCAACTACGCCGCTAACTTTTCCATCTTTGTATATGATGTCAGCTGCATACCACTCATCCCAAAATTTTACTCCTGCACGAAGTGCCTGTTCGTAAACTGTCTGCAAAAGAGTTAAACCTGTTCTGTCTTTTGCGTAACATGCACGAGGTGATGATTGACCGCCAAATGGGCGTTGAGCAATTTTACCATCTTTGTTACGACTAAAAGCCGCACCCATTCTCTCCGCCCAACGGATGGTTTTAGGTGCTTCTTTACACATTAACTCTACAACATCTTGATCTGCTAAATAGTCAGATCCTTTAACCGTATCAAACTCATGAAGCTCTATAGAGTCTTCATCACTTAAAGCTGCATTTATTCCGCCTTGTGCAGCACCTGAGTGGCTACGTAGCGGATGAAGCTTTGTAATAACGGCAACATTTTTGCCCGCCTTTTCTAGTTCGCGAGCTGCAGTCGAACCTGCAAGTCCAGCACCAACGATGACAACATCGTAAGTATGTATAGGGATACTCATACACATTCCTTAGTAGTAAATAAGTAGCTGATTATAGCGTGAGATTGCTGATGTTGTGATAAAAATAGCTTATGTATCGAGCTTTAAATTTTTTGTTACAAAATCACTCACAAAAGGGTATCTCTAAAATTTTTCTGCATAATCTCTAAGTTGTGCTATGTGATTAGTACCTTTTTGTTGAGCTTTTTTCAAAACATCCTTTACATGTTCAATCGAAGCGTCTATCGATTTATTTGCAGGTTTGGCTATAAAACCTCCAGATACGGTAATAGGAACTTTCTCACCTTCTGGAACTTTAAAAAAAGTTTCCGCAATACTTTGACGCATCTTTTCACACTCATCTAAAGCCTCTTTTTTAGAGTGTCTTCCTAGTATTAGCACAAATTTTGATTCATCAAATGTCGCAATAATATCTGTAGGCTGTTCATACAGACTTATCATAAAAGCTATCTTTTTACGAACAAGTTCAAGAAAATCACTTCTATATTTTCTCTTCAGTATATCGTAATGATCAATATCAAATATACATATATTTATAGAGTTGTGCTTGGTGATGGTTTTTGATGTGTTAAATGTGTGTACCATGCCTTGATAATTTTTTAGTTGTGTAAGTGAATCTATATATGCCGGGTTATCTTTTTGTATATGAGACTTGAGTTTAAATTTATTTGAGATAGCTTCTATCTCCATGGTTTTTATCTCATATGGATTATCTTTTGATGTGATTCCATATAGAGATTGAATATCTGTTAAAACTAAGTTTAATTCCCTGTATATAACAAAGAGAAAAACAGCTCCTATAATAGTAGAAAAATATATAAGCATCTCACGAATAGAGAACTGCTTATGCTCAGCCGTAATACGTTCATTTAGCATATCATATATCGTAGAATCAAGCATATTATAACTTTTTTCAAAGTCGGTTTTATTCTCTTTTGAGTCTATATTTCCAATATATTTTTCTGCTATGGCACTAAATTGAAGAGTTAGATTTTTGAAAATATCAAAATTTTCTCTATCAAAATCACTTGAACTAAAAAAACTTATAGGCTCAAAGGCGTTAAAAGTGTCGGTATAGTCTTGAAGATTATATGAAAGCTCTAGGCTTAAACTCTTAAATTTAATCAGCCGTAATGTTTTATCTTTCTCATCTATATCTTTTATACTCTTTATGTTTTCATGATGTTTTTGCAAAAGCAATATCTGTTTTTGAGAGTTATGTTCACCATACATAACAAGCGAAACAGAGGCTAATACTAAAATAAAAAAAGCCATAAGCAACTCAATAGATGTAAATATTTTCTTAATTGACAACTTCATAAAATCTCCTAAGTATAATTTTGATACTCTAATCATAGCAAAATAAAATTTATTTCTTATATTATATAAGTTATAATATAGCATGAATTTTAAAATATCAAATAAACAGTATTGGTATCTTTTCATAATTGTGTTATTGCCTATTTTAGCTATGGGTTTTTACGGTTATAAGAGTGAAAAACAGAAAATCATCGACTCTTCGACATCTTACATACAGTATGCTATAAATACAAAAGAGGATCTTTTAAAACAGCTGTTTAGACAGCATATAGCAAATATACATAACCTCAAAAGAACAGTTAAGCTTTTAAGAACCGAACACAGAAATTATATAAAAAATATTCAATATACAAAGATAAATCAGTTAGATAATTACATAGATACTGTTAAACAAAATCTGAAAATCTTATCCTCAAAAGAGGAGGTTATTACACTTATATCAAGGTTAAATAAAAGCAGTAACGTTCATAGGTTTGCATCTCAATATCTTCCATACTTAAGAGATGAGATGAGAGTGGGTAATATATACTTAATCAATAAAAAAGGACTTATAACCGCTTCTAGTGATTCAAATATAACATCCTTATACCCCTTGCATGAGCTAACCCGGACTTTAAATGAAACATGGAAAAATACTCTCTCAATAAATTATGCTTACGGTGATATAGTATTTGCAGATTTTTCTAAAAAAAAGACAGACCAAAAATATTCAGCTTTTGCCTTGACAGGGCTTCGCAGCGGTGATTTTATAGCCGTAACACTCTCAAAAAAGGAGATAAACTCCACTGTGCAGTTTAAAACTGATGCCTTTAAAACTATAGAGAGCTATCTAGTCGGCAATGTCGATGGAAAGACATATCTAAGAAATGATCGTAAAGTAAAGTCAGATCAACATCTTGGAGATTTTAAAGACTCTCTGCAGATTCAAAAAGCAGATATGGGTTTTAGCGGTATAGATACTAAGATAGGCTCGACAAATGAGTATGAGATAGCAGCATACTCTCCTATTAGATACCCCGGTCTTAAGTGGAGCTTACATACAACCATGGCTTACAGTGAAGTTCTTACTCCTTCTGTCGGTTCAGAAAATATTATGAGTGAATTTATAAAAAATTTCGGATATTACGACCTGCTGTTTGTAGATAAGTATGGAAATGTTTTTTATAGTGTTAAACATGAGTC
>WFND01000011.1 GCA_015484575.1 Helicobacteraceae bacterium | reverse complement strand
CCAGACTCTTTAGCCAGAATCTCTTTAAGTTGTAAAGGTGTACGAATAATTTGCATAAAAATAACCTAAGGTCGATATAATACGTATTATACTTTAAAAGATTAGATATGGACAATTACGAATATACGGAATTATTAAAAACTTTACATGTAAAGATGCAAAATATTACAAATGTTATCCAACCAGATGTGATAAAGAGTCGGCTTGATGAGATAGAAGAGATGGAAAATTCTCAAGATTTTTGGAATGATGCCGCTTATGCAGCAAAAATTCAAAAAGAGAAGACTCAATTAGAGAGAAAACTTGAAAAATATACTCTTACAGCTGATACATTAGATGATGCTACCGAGCTGTATGAGATGGCAAAATCTGAAAATGATGATGAGAGCATAGCCACTCTTTTTGATGAGGCACATGAGTTGGATGAGCTTATACAGAGCATGGAGATAGCTGTGCTTTTAAGCGGTGAAAACGACTCTAACAATGCCATACTCTCTATACATCCCGGAGCAGGTGGAACAGAGTCTCAAGACTGGGCATTGATGTTACTTCGTATGTATAAAAGATGGGCTGAAAGACACGGTTTTAGTGTTGAAACACTAGATTATCAATCAGGCGATGAGGCGGGTATTAAAGATGCTTCTATTATTATTAAGGGTGAGAATGTGTATGGGTATCTGAAAGTGGAAAATGGTATTCATAGACTCGTTAGAATCAGCCCCTTTGACTCAAACGCCAAACGTCACACCTCTTTTAGCTCTGTTATGGTCTCACCCGAGATAGATGATGATATAGATATTGTTATAGAGGATAAGGATATTCGTATAGACACTTATCGTGCTTCGGGTGCTGGTGGACAGCATGTAAATAAGACTGAATCAGCTATCAGAATAACTCATATACAGACAAATATCGTAGTGCAGTGTCAAAATGACCGTTCACAACATAAAAACAAAGCCACAGCTATGAAGATGCTAAAATCTCGTCTGTATGAGTATGAACTAGAGAAGCAAAAAGCCGAAGAAGCAGGTATCCAAAAGAGTGAAATCGGCTGGGGTCACCAGATTCGCTCTTATGTTATGCAGCCGTATCAGCAGGTCAAAGACACCCGTTCAAATGAAGCCTACTCTAACGTATCTGGAATCTTGGATGGAGATATAGATAAGATGATTGAAGGTGTGTTGATTGTTCAGAGCCAAAAATAATATATCGGTTCTTTACATACTTTTACATGTAAGTGTTATATTTATATTTAGTGCATGTGATGAAAACGAGATTAAATCTCAAGATTATATAAATCACAATGAAACACTGATAAGTTTTAGGCACATAGATATAAAAAGAGATAGTAAAAAAAGAGCCGACAACGGCTCTTACGGTTTTAAAAAGAGTGTAATTAAAAGCGAAAATCTAAAAGATGTAAAGAGTAAAAAATATATCTCGCTAAACACATGGTGGCTTTATGCTATTGTTGTTAGTTTGATAGTTGTTCTGTATTTTATTGTTAGATTGGTAAAAAAACAGAAAAATATTTTAGAAAAATTTGATAATATTGGATAAAATACGAAAAAGAGAGGTACTTTAAGCATGGAAAAATTTTTACAAGAAGCAAAATCTGCTAGTCGTGTCTTGCTAGAACTTAGCGGTGCAGATAAAAATCGTATCTTAAGAGAGATGGCAGATGCTTTAATAAACAATACGGCAGAGATATTAAAAGCAAATGCTGATGATATGGCAGATGGTAAGAGAAACTCTCTGAGTTCAGCTTTGATGGATAGACTTTTTTTAGATGAGGCACGTATCGAGGCTATGGCAGTTGCACTGAGAGATATTGCATCTTTAAAAGAGCCTGTCGGTCGTGTCCTTGATGGTTGGGTGACTGAAAATGGCCTAAAGATAGAGAAGGTCTCTATCCCTATCGGGGTTATCGGGATTATCTATGAGTCACGTCCAAATGTGACTTCTGATACGGCAGGACTTACATTTAAAAGCTCAAATGTCTGTGTTTTAAAAGGTGGAAAAGAGGCTCAAAATTCAAACGAAGCGATAGCAAAAGTTTTAAGAAAAGTTTTAAAAGACAACTCACTGCCAGAGGCTCTTATCTCTCTTATTCCTGACGCCTCACGTGAGGGGGTTGCCAAACTTATCAAGATGGACAGATATGTGGATCTTATTGTTCCTCGCGGTGGGGAAGGGCTTATACGTTATGTTAGTGAAAATGCCAGTGTACCTGTTGTCAAACATGATAAAGGGCAGTGCCACACTTATGTGGACAGAGATGCAGATATTGATGAAGCAATCGCGATAGCCATAAATGCAAAAGTGCAACGTCCCGGTGTATGTAACGCTATGGAGACACTTTTAGTAGATGAGGCTATTGCAAGTGCCGTTTTGCCGAAGTTTAAAGAGGCTTTTGATGCTGAACATACAGAGTTAAAAGGTGATGAAAAGACTCAAAAATGTATAGATGTTGCTCATGCAGGAGATAGTGATTTTCATACAGAGTATCTGGCAAATATATTAAATATTCGTGTGGTAGATGGAGTAGATGGAGCTATTGAGCATATTGTTGAGTATGGTTCAGGACACTCTGAAGCCATAATAACCGAAAATATCACTACAGCAGAGAAATTTTTAAATGCTATTGACGCAGCAGCAGTATATGTAAATGCTTCAACACGTTTTACAGATGGTGGAGCTTTTGGATTTGGTGCAGAGGTTGGAATAAGCACAAACAAATTACATGCACGTGGACCTATGGGTATAGAAGGTCTCACTACCTATAAATTCAAAATTTACGGTAGTGGGCAGATTCGCTAAAAGTTACTTCTTTTTAGTAGCTTTTTTAGCTTTCTTTTTAGACTTTTTCTTTTTGTCAGCTTTTTTTGTGACTTTTTTATCAGCCTTTTTCTTTTTATCAGCCTTTTTCTTCTTGTCGGCTTTTTTCTTTTTATCAGCTTTTTTAACTTCAGCTTTTTTCAGCTTTTTTTTGTCGTCTTTTGACATGCTTATCCTTTGAGATATTGAGATATGTTAAGTATAGCACCACAATTAAGGAAAGTAAATAAAACAAGAAGAAGATATCTTACATGTAACATAAACGTTACATGTAAGGAGTGATTAGCACTGGTAAGTAGTGCTAAACTCGTAAGCAGTCGGACGACCTTCGTCTGGCCATACATCACGCTCAAAACGGTACTCTTGGTATGAGTGGATAAACTCATCCGTAAATACCGGCTTTAAGAAATCATTGTCTGAAATAAGACCTTCTAACGCTTCACGTAGAGTGTGTGGCATTTGAGGGATATTTTTCTCACGAATCTCATTTAATGAAAGTTCAAAAAGATCTTCATCCATTGGACCGACAGGAACAGTTTGCTCTTTGATTCCATCAAGACCAGCCATCATCATTACTGCAAATGCAAGATAAGGACATGAGCTTGAATCCGGGAAACGCATCTCGATACGAGTCGCTTTTTCACCTGCTCCATAAGGGATACGACAAGCAGCAGAACGGTTTTGAGAAGAGTAAGTAAGAATACTAGGTGCTTCAAAACCCGGTAATAGACGCTTGTAAGAGTTTGTAGATGGATTAGTAAATGCAGCAACTGCAGCGGCATGTTTAAAGATACCACCCGCATAGTTGATAGCCATCTGACTCAAGTTGCCGTAGTTTCCTTCTTCGTAAAACAGGTTGCTTCCATCTTTCCATAATGATTGGTGAACGTGCATACCGTTTCCGTTGTCACCATAAAGTGGTTTAGGCATGAAAGTACATGTTTTACCATTTAAGTGAGCAATCATTTTACAGACATATTTGTATTTTTGAACATTGTCAGCAGCAGTGATTATATCAGAGAAAACGATACCTATCTCACCTTGACCTTGTGCAACTTCATGGTGTCCCAATACAACTTCAAGACCAACTTGCTCTAACACCAACATCATCTCAGCACGTAAATCAACCATAGAATCAGTAGGTTGAACCGGAAAGTAACCACCTTTAGTTCCCGGGCGGTGACCTGTATTGTACATATCTTCATAAGTTGTGTTTGAGTTCCAATCACCCTCTTCGGTATCTACTTTATAACCCGCTTCGTTGATATTATCAACAAATTGAACATTATCAAAGATAAAGAACTCATTTTCAGGACCAAAGTATGCAGCATCAGCAATACCGACTTCCTCAGCATGTTTAAGTGCTTTTTTAGCGATAGAACGTGGACAACGCTCATATAAATCACCTTTATAGATGTCAAAAACATCACAAAATACGATGATAGTAGGATCAGCAGTAAAAGGATCTAAAAATGCGGTAGTTGGATCTGCTTTTAGCAACATGTCTGATTGATTGATTGGTTGCCACGCTTCGATAGATGAACCATCAAATGGAAAACCATTTTCAATATTTTCTGTATTTACAGCACTCATACGGTAAGTAAGATGGTGCCATGCACCTTTAATATCTGTGAAACGAAGATCAACAAATTGAACTTCATTCTCTTCACAATATTTAAAAAACTCTTCTGTAGAATTTACAAATTTTCCCATTAACGACTCCTCTAGGATAAAAATTGCAAATAGTATATCCAAAAGGAGGATAAAGCTAAGTTTATTGCTTGATTAAAAATTAACCATTGTGCGTTTTCGGTTTCTAAATGTAGCACACTTAGTATATCCAACACTTTTTGCCAACTTTTTAATCTCATCTGCAAAGAGTCCAATCTGTTCAGGTTTATGAGCATCAGAGCCGAATGTGATGGGTATATCTAGTTTAAAAGCCAACTTTAAAAGAGAAGCAGACGGGTATGGCTGTGCAATCGGTTTTCTATATCCTGCACTATTTAATTCTATGGTCATATCTGCCTCTTTTATGGCTTTCATAGCTTTTATGGCTATATCTTTAACAGGTTTTTTCGGTAAAAATTTAAAAACTTTTATCAGATCAAGATGCCCTACAATGTCAAAATATCCAGATTCTGCCATCTTTTCAACAAGATTAAAATACTCCTGCCAGATATGATCTATATTTTCATGCTCATATCTTCCTATAAACTCAGGATTGTCAAAACCCCACTCATCAATAAAATGCACAGAGCCTATGAGATAGTCCGCATCGCAATTTATCACTCTTTTATCCATGTGAGCATCTAAAAAATCAACCTCATAAGCGTATAAAATCTCTATCTTGTCTCTATACTTCTCTTTTACATGTAAGACTTTATCTCTATACTCTTGCATCTGTTGAAAACTCATTCTATATTTTAGGTCAAAGTCCATAGGAGCATGATCTGAAAAACCAAAAACATCTATTTTCTGTTCTATCGCTTTTAAAACATACTCTTCAACTGTTCCCGATGCGTGATTACAGAGTGTGGTATGGTTGTGTAAATCTACTTTCATGATATATTTTCCCAATTTTTTAATGATATTATAGTATAATCACTCAATTAAGTATGTGAGGAGTTTGGCAGATGACACAAGAAGAACTTGATGCTATGATGAGCGGTGACTTAGATCTGGGTGATTTGGAAGATGAGATTGCTCAAGAAGATGATATACAAGAGACGACACAAGAGAGTGAAGAGGTATCTGAAGAACCTTTAGAAAGTGAAGAAGAAGAGTATAAAGCGGCTGCTACAAATATGTATCCGCCTCCTGCAAATGATGACCATAAGGTTGTGCATCAGCTAGATGATGTAACAAAAGAGAGTGAAGAGAAAGCGACTGAAATATTTGACATAATTGAAGGAATTAGTAACGATGTTATGGATTCTGAGTCAAAAGCACAAGAGATTATGGATGTTTTAAGTTCTAATAATGAGCTTTTTACTACATTGAGCCAAAAGTTTCCCGGTGTGGAGGTTTTTAAAAGTCAGTTAGAGATAAATAAACACGCTCTTGTAAGTGCAAATGAGTTGTTGGAGACTCTTCAAAATAGTGGCGATAGTATAATGAATGTTATGGATATTATGCAGTATCAAGATATTCATCGTCAAAAGATAGAGCGTGTTATCAATGTTATGAGAGCACTTTCTGGATATATGAATGCTCTCTTTGAAGGTCGTGTGGATGATGACAAACGTGTAAGTTCCGCAACACATTTACCGGGTGATGAGAGTACGGAAGATGTTGTGTCAAGTGATGATATAGAAGCTCTTTTAGCATCTTTTGGTCAGAATTAGAAAAATATTGTGAAAAAAGTAGAACTTCTCTCCCCTGCGGGAAATTTGGAAAAATTAAAAATTGCCATAGATTATGGTGCTGACGCTGTTTATGGAGGTGTTAGTCACTTCTCTTTGCGTATTCGTTCCGGTAAAGAGTTTGATATGCAGAGCTTTAAAGAGGGAATTGATTATGCACATGAGCGAGGAAAAAAAGTATATGTAACCATAAACGGTTTTCCTTTTAATTCCCAACTCTCACTACTAAAAAAACATATCTTAAAGATGGCAGAGCTGAAGCCGGACGCTTTTATAGTAGCAACTCCGGGTGTTCTTGCTCTAGCTCATAAAATAGCTCCGCAAATTCCTCTTCATCTATCGACACAGGCGAATGTTATGAATGTCTTAGATGCTCAAATATATTATGATATGGGAGCAAGACGTATTATC
Source organism: Helicobacteraceae bacterium (assembly GCA_015484575.1). GTDB lineage: Bacteria > Campylobacterota > Campylobacteria > Campylobacterales > Sulfurimonadaceae > S010-53. The sequence goes on along the minus strand of WFND01000011.1, from coordinate 13,449 downwards.
GTAGCACGTGAAATATCTCTAAAAGATGCTTGTGAGATAAAAAGAGAGATTCCTGATTTAGAGATAGAAGTTTTTGTTCACGGCTCTATGTGCTTTGCATATAGCGGACGTTGTCTTATCTCTACTCTTCAAAGCGGACGTGTTCCAAATCGTGGATCTTGTGCGAATGATTGCAGATTTCCTTATGAACTTTATGCTGCAAATCCTGATACGGGAACACTTTTCAGATTGAAAGAAGATCCCGGTATCGGTACGTATATCATGAATTCAAAAGATCTAAATCTAGCTTCACACATGAAAGAGATTTTAGATTCCGGTTGTATTGATTCGGTCAAAATTGAGGGACGAACAAAGACATCATACTACGCCGCTATTACAGCAAAGACCTATAGATGGGCTTTAGATGACTACTACAATGGGGTATCAAATCCAAAAGCTTATCAAAAAGAGCTTCATACTATGCAAAACAGAGGCTTTACAGACGCTTATCTTATAAATCGCCCTTTTGAAAAAAATGATGACCAAAATCTTGACTATACTATGATGATGGGGACACATCAAGTTACAGGTATGGTTGTTGAAGATGGAAAATATTTTATGTGTAAATATAAAACATTTCCTCAAGATACATTAGAGATTGTAGCTCCAAAAGATACTAAGATAGAAGAGGTTGATAATGAGATAGGAACTGTTACATGTAAAGAGGGTACATACTACATCACATTTAAACAGCTACTTGCTAAAAATGCAAAAGTATGGGAATCTGTCCATAGTGGCAATGTTAATCCAATAACTTTACCGACACCTTTGCCGCCATATACATTTTTTCGTATTCCAGCTAGTGATGATATGATGAGTGCTCCACCAAAAATTTAAGATTAATAATAAGGAAAAAGATGAAATTTGTCTCAATAATAATAGGAAGCAAAAGTGATTTTGATGTGATGAAATCTTGTACGGATACTCTTGATAATTTTGGAGTTCAGCATGAACTTATCATATCATCAGCTCATCGTTCACCAGATAGAACAAAAGAGTATGTAAAAAATGCAGAGCATAAAGGTGCTCAGGTTTTTATAGCTGCTGCCGGTATGGCAGCTCACTTGGCAGGTGTTTTAGCATCTAAAACTATAAAACCTATTATCGGTGTTCCTATGAGTGCTTCTGCTCTTGGTGGTATTGATGCACTTTTATCTACTGTTCAGATGCCGGCTGGAATGCCTGTTGCTACTGTTGCTATAGGAAAAGCCGGTGCTATTAACTCTGCATATCTGGCTATGCAGATTTTAGCTCTTGAGAATGAAGATTTACGTATTAAATTACTTGAAGATAGAATAGCAAAAGCAAAAAAAGTAGAGATGGACTCTTTAGAGATAGAGACTATTATCGACTAAGGGGCAGAAGATGGATGAGATGTGGATGAGTATAGATGAGTATGCCGAGCTTACCAAGTTAGATGTTAGTGCAATTGAAGAGCTTATTGAACGTGGTAAACTGACAACAAAAGAGGAGTTTGGTACTATCTATATAGACCCTGCAAAAGGTACACAGGCTGTTGTACCGACTATGGATATTCAAGATAGTACAGGCGGCATTAGCGTAGCTCCTCAGTTTGTAGAGAAGACTATAGGAACTATTATAAATCTGCATGAGAAAGTTCTTGGTGCAAAAGATGAGACCATAGAGTCTATCAAAAATGAAAATCTATTTTTAAGAGAAGCTCTCTCTTCGCTTCAAGAGCTGTATGAAGAGGATAGAAAAACTATTGAAACATTAACAACGCAACTGAAACTATCGCAAAAAGAGGTAGAGTTTATGCGTAGAAAGTATAAGCTTATGTGGGGAAAAGTTGTTGATGAATATGCCGATAAAGAGTAGTTTTTGAATATAGCTAGTGAGTGTGTATCTTGTATAATAGGGCAGAGTGACAGGGTTTGCGAGGCTATTGGAGCAGATGATAAACTAAGAGAGAAGATACTCTTACATGTAAGCAGAGCCTCTAAAGAGTTTGATTTTTTAAAATCACCTCCTGAAGTTGCAAGTGATGTCTATGAAGATATGGCAGATATGGCGGGTGTAAGTGATCTGTATAAAGAGCTAAAATCTCACGCAACACAAAAAGCACAAGAGTTTATACCGCTGTTAAAACAGACGCTTGAAAGTTGTGATGATAAATTTATGACTCTCTTGAAGATAGCAGTTGCCGGAAATGTTATAGATTTGGCTGCTGAGGTTACTTTTGATTTAGATGAAGAGTTAGATAAGATATTTCATACCAATTTCTCTGTTGATGATACGCAACTGCTAAGAGACGAGCTATTTAGAGCTAAAAGGGTATTATATATAGCTGATAATGTAGGTGAACATATATTTGATTATTTAGCCATAGAGACTCTTCAAGTGCTATACCCCCACTTACATGTAAGCTATATGGTAAGAGGAAATCCTATCATTAACGATGTCACCATGCTAGAGGCGAAAGAGGCCGGATTTGATACTTTATGCCATCTTGTTGATAGTGGAGTTAATACTCCCGGTTTTGTATATAACCGTGCTAGTGATGAAGCAAAAGAGCTGTTTGACAGTGCTGATGTAGTCATAACAAAAGGTATGGGAAACTATGAGTGTCTCTCTCCATCGCCACGAGAGAGGCTGTTTTATCTTCTAAAAGTTAAATGCGGTGTCGTCGCCGACTCTCTAGGAAGAGAAGTTGGAGATATTATCTGCAAAGTCTCTTAGGATTTTACATATTTTGTTTTAATATCTTGAAGCTTATCGTTTAAAATACTCCACAAGATATGTGCAGCTTCTTTATCATCTGCTTCGGGAACATCCCAATCTACTATCTTAAGATTTGTTGTGAAAAGAAGCTCTAACTCTTTTTCAATCTCAGCTTTTCTATTTACCAAATCTTTCTGTACTGCGTCCATTATTGACCCCTTATTTTAAACCAAGTTCTGAAAAAACTTCTTCAAAGAATATACTGATATTGATAAGTTTGCTTTTTAATATATTCATAGCCTTATCTTCAGCATACCACTCCTCTATAAGCTTTACACTTGTACTTTTCTGATTTTCATCTAACTTGTCGGTTGTATGTATAGCCTGTTTTATTTTGTTTAAATGATCTTTGTGTTTGTGTGAACTCATCTCTTATCCTTTGTTTTACGTATTTTAGCAAGATTATTCTTGAAATAGATTAACCAAATATGCAGTACAATATTTAAAGGACGTATTTAAAGGATTTAAGATGTCACAAAAGTTAAAAGGACTTACTGCACAAGAGGTTGATGAGAGAGTTAAAACATACGGTTATAATGAGTTGCATCAAAAAGAAAAAAGTGCTGTTTTAAGACTTTTACAGCGGTTTTGGGGACCTATTCCATGGATGATAGAAGCTGCTGCAATACTCTCATATTATGCAAATAGAATGGAAGATTTTTACATCATAATGACACTTCTTTTTGTAAACTCTTTTGTCGATTTTTATCAAGAAGCGAAGGCTATGAGTGCTATATCTGTTTTAAAAGAGAGATTAGCACGATTTTCTATTGTTTTTCGTGATAAGCAGTGGAGTAAAGTTGAGGCTAAATTTTTAGTACCTGATGATATTATCAAAGTGAAGATAGGAGATGTAATTCCTGCTGATGTTACTTTGGTGGCAGGAGATGGATTTTTACTTGTAGATCAATCATCACTAACAGGAGAATCTCTGCCTGTAACAAAAAAGCAAGGTGATACTCTATATGCAAATGCCATCATAAAACAGGGTGAGATGATAGCAAAAGTCACTGCAACGGGAAAAAATACATATTTTGGTAAAACGGTAAGTCTTGTCGCAAAAGCTGAAAATGAGGAGAAGAGCCATTTTCAGAAAATGGTTATGAGTGTTGGAAATTTTCTTATTCTTATAACTATTTTTATGATTAGTATCATCTTGAGTGTTGGGTATTATCGTGGAGAATCTATCCCTGAACTGCTTATCTTCTCTCTTGTTCTTACTATCTCTGCTATTCCTGTAGCAATGCCTGCGGTTTTAACCGTTACTATGGCAATAGGTGCAAGAGTGCTTGCTAAAAAAGAGGCTATTGTTAGTCGCCTTTCTGCTATAGAAGAGTTGGCGGGTATGGATATTTTGTGTTCTGATAAAACTGGAACACTTACAAAAAATGAGATGAGCTTAAGTACCCCTTATACTTTGGAAAATTTTACTACGGATGATCTGTACTATTATGGAGCTTTAGCTAGTAAAATTGAGAATGAAGACCCTATAGAGAAGCCGATTTTTGAACATCTACAAGCACACAATCTAAAGAGAAGAGTAGATAGAGCAAAACTTATTAATTTTACACCTTTTGATCCTATAAGCAAAAGAACACAAGCTGTTCATCAGATTGAAAATAAAAAAGTTATCATAACAAAGGGTGCACCTCAAGTTATCGTAGCTTTGAGTGATGTATCAGAGGAGGTTCGTTTTAAAATTAATGAAAAGATCGGTTTTTACGCTTCACAAGGCTTTAGAACCTTAGGTGTCGCATTTAAAGATGAAAAAAGTCAAAAGTTCTCATTTGTCGGTCTGATACCGCTTTTTGACCCTCCACGAGATGATTCAAAACAGGCTGTTGCAGAAGCTATGGATAAGGGTATATCTGTAAAAATGATTACCGGAGACAATATATCCGTAGCAAAATATATCGCAGCAGCTTTAGATATTGGAGATGATATTGAAAATATCAAAGAGTTAAAAGGTCAAAGCAATAAAGAGTATGTACACCTATCAAAAGTTATTTCAAAAGCTATATTAAAAGTCTCACAACCTACACTGTCTCAAGAGGTACTAGATAATTTAGTGCATAAAGTGGTACATGAGGTAAAAGATGAGCTTCATAGACATCCTATAGTTTCCGGTAGTGTCAAAAAGCATGAGTCTGAGATAATCAAACTTATAGAGAGGGCAGACGGGTTTGCTGAAGTTTTTCCTGAAGATAAATATTTTATAGTAGATGAACTGCAAAAAGCAAACCATATAGTAGGAATGACCGGAGATGGTGTAAATGATGCTCCTGCACTAAAAAAATCAGATTGTGGAATAGCGGTAAGTGGTGCAACTGATGCTGCAAGGGCAGCTGCTTCTATCGTTCTTATGGCACCGGGACTTCGTGTTATTGTTGAAGCTATAGAACAGGCACGTATCACTTTTGAGCGTATGAAAAGTTATACCATATTTCGTATATCTGAAACAATTCGTATAATTTTGTTTATGACATCAGCTATTGTTATATTTCAGTTTTATCCTGTAACTGCTTTGATGATTATACTATTGGCACTGTTAAATGATATTCCTATCTTAGCTATTGCGTATGATAATACTAAAATACAGGCACAACCTGTTAGATGGAATATGAAAGAGATGTTGGTTTTATCTACATGGCTGGGTTTAGCGGGTGTCACTTCATCATTTTTGATATTTTGGTATATTATGAGCATAATGCAGTTGCCCTTGGAGTTTATTCAGTCGCTATTTTTTGTAAAGCTGGTTGTGGCTGGACACGGTACAATCTACAATACTAGAACCGATAGCTGGTTTTTTAAAGCTCCATATCCCTCATGGATACTTGTTAACGCGACATTGTGGAGTGCCGTAGCTGGAACATTTATAGCAGTATATGGATTTGATTTGATGGAGCCGATAGGTTGGAAATGGGCAGGTGTTATGTGGCTATATGCTATGACTTGGTTTGTCTTTAATGATATAGTAAAAGTGATAGTTATGCGATATTATAGAAAAAAATTTCAATAAAAATTTGGAGATATATTATGAATAAAAAAATGATAACAATCGATGCAAATGAGGCAGTTGCTAGAGTTGCACATAAGATAAATGAGGTGATAGCCATATATCCTATCACTCCTGCATCGCCTATGGGTGAGTATAGTGATATATATTCATCACATGGAGAGAAAAATATCTTTGATACGGTACCAGATGTTATAGAGATGCAGAGTGAGGCAGGAGCAAGTGGTGCGGTTCATGGAGCTTTGCAAAGTGGAGCATTAACTACAACTTTTACCGCCTCACAAGGTCTTTTGTTGATGATACCAAATATGTATAAAATTGCCGGTGAGCTGACACCAACAGTATTTCATGTAGCAGCTCGTTCTATCGCGGCACAAGCACTCTCTATCTTTGGCGATCATCAAGATGTTATGGGTGTTAGACAGACCGGTTTTGCACTGATGCCGTCTTGTAGCGTACAAGAAGCACACGATTTTGCACTTATATCTCAAGCGGCATCTCTTGCATCACGCATACCTTTTTTGCATTTTTTTGATGGGTTTCGTACCTCACATGAGATAAAAAAGATAGAGTTATTAGATGATGATATATTAAAAGCCATGATAGATGATAATCTTGTACAAGAGCATAGAAAAAGAGCTTTAACTCCTGATAATCCATTTATAAGAGGTACTTCTCAAAATCCAGATGTTTACTTTCAAGCTAGAGAAAGTGTGAATAGTTATTATGAAAAAGTACCTGATATATTACAAGAGCAGATGGATAAGTTTGCGTCATTGACACAACGCAGTTATAAGCTTTTTGATTATGTAGGCGTAACAGATGCTACACGTTTAATTGTAATCATGGCATCTGGAGCAGAAGCGGTTCATGAGTGTGTTGAGTATCTAAACAAAAAAGGCGAAAAAGTTGCTCTCATAAAGGTAAGATTGGCACTGCCCTTTAGCATTAAACATTTTATCAAGGCTATCCCTGAAACTGTTGAGTCTATAGCTGTTATGGATAGAACAAAAGAGTCAGGTTCATTGGCAGAACCTCTTTATCATGATGTACTGACAGCTTTGAGTGAGGCAAATTCAGAAGGTTTATTGACATTTAAAATACCAAAAATTATAGGCGGTAGATATGGACTCTCTTCAAAAGAGTTTACACCTGCTATGATAAAAGCAATTTTTGATGAGCTAGTAAAAGATAAAAGCAAAAATCATTTTACGGTAGGAATAAATGATGATGTTACTCATACTAGTTTAGAATATGACACAGACTTCAGTATAGATGATAATGAGATATATGAAGCTATATTTTTTGGTTTGGGTTCAGACGGAACTGTCGGTGCAAATAAAAACAGCATTAAGATAATAGGTGAAGAGACTGATAATTATGCACAGGGTTATTTTGTATATGATTCTAAAAAGTCCGGCTCCGTAACAACATCTCACCTCCGTTTTGGAGCTAAAAAAATTCGTTCGCCATATCTCATACAAAAAGCTGATTTTGTTGCATGTCATCAGAGTGTTTTTTTAGAAAAATATAACATCTTGGCTCATGCAAAAGAGGGTGCAACATTTCTGTTAAATACCCCTTTTGATAAAAAACACTTATGGACGAAGATACCTAAAGATGCACAAAAACAGATAATAGATAAAGATATAAGAGTTTTTGCCATAGACGCACATGAAGTATCCAAAAAAAGCGGTATGGGACATAGAATAAATACAATAATGCAGACCTGTTTTTTTGCTATATCAGAGATTATAGAGACTAATGAAGCTATAGAAAAAATCAAACACTCTATTGAAAAAACATATGGAAAAAAATCTCATGAAATTGTAGAGAAAAATTTTCATGCCGTTGATAATGCCCTAAGTAACCTCTTTGAGTTAGATGTACCAGAAGCAGTAGATTCAGTTATAAAAATGCAAGAGATGATAAAAGGCGATTATGATGAATTTGTCAGTTCAGTTACTAGAAAACTTATAGAAGGTCACGGTGATGATTTGCCGGTTTCTGCACTGCCGGATGATGGTACATGGGAGAGTGGAACAACACAGTATGAAAAAAGAAATGTCGGCTTAGAGGTGCCGGTATGGGATGCGGATACATGTATTCAATGTAATAAATGTGTTGAAGTATGTCCACATAGTGTGATTCGTTCAAAAGTTGTAGATATTGCTCTACTTGAAAATAGACCGCCATTTTTCACGTATATTAAAGCAAAAGGGAAAACTTTTGGTGAAAATGAAGAGTTTATGATTAGTGTGTCGGTTGAGGACTGTACGGGATGCTCTTTGTGTGTTGAAGAGTGTCCTGCAACTAACAAGCAAAATCCAGAGTTAAAAGCTATAAATATGCATCCGCAACCGCCTTTAAGAGAAGAGGGTGCTAAAGCGTGGGAGTTTTTTGAGACACTTCCTTATTATGATAGAGATAAATTAAAACACTCAAAAATTAAAGAAGCACAACTGCTTGAGCCTCTTTTTGAGTTTAGTGGTGCATGTCCGGGATGTGGTGAAACACCATATATAAAACTAGCAACGCAACTTTTTGGCGATAGAATGATAGTTGCTAACGCAACGGGATGTTCTTCTATATATGGAGGTAATTTGCCAACAACACCATGGAAGAAAAATCTTCAAGGAAAAGGACCTGCTTGGTCTAATTCACTTTTTGAAGATAATGCAGAGTTTGGTTTAGGATTTAGACTTACGATAGACAAACATCAACAACAGGCAAAAGAGTTAGTGCAAGAGCTAAAAGATGAGATAGGTGAAGAACTCTCCGAAGAGATATTGTATGCAACCCAAAAAGAAGAACAGGAGATATATGCTCAAGAAAAGAGAGTGCAAACTCTCAAAGATATATTGAAAAACTCTACACACCCTAAAGCTCACAATCTGCTCTCGCTAGCTGATTATCTAAGTAAAAAGTCTGTCTGGATTATAGGTGGTGACGGTTGGGCTTATGATATTGGTTATGGCGGTGTTGATCACGTTTTAGCTAGTGGACGAAATGTTAATATTTTAGTCTTAGATACCCAAGTATATTCAAATACAGGCGGACAGCAGAGTAAAGCAACTTTTACCGGAGCAGTTGCAAAATTTGCTGCCGGAGGAAAAGCAGCGATGCCAAAAGATTTAGCAATGATGGCAGTAGCTTATGAAAATGTTTATGTTGCAAGAGTTGCTATGGGTGCTAGTGATACACAGGTCTTAAAAGCATTTATAGAAGCTGAAAGTTATGATGGACCTTCTATTATCATAGCTTATTCACACTGTATTGCTCACGGATATGATCTAAAGTATGGAATGAAACAGCAAAAATTGGCTGTTGATAGTGGAATATGGGCAACTTTTAGATATAACCCACAATTAAGATTAGAAGGAAAGAATCCAATGATTCTTGATTATAAAGAGCCTAAAATTCCTGTAGAAAAATATATGTACAATGAAACTAGATTTAGTATGGTTGAAAAGATGGATAATCAAGCGGCAAAAGCATTTGTAAAAACTGCCCAATATCACGCTAATGAGCAGTATAGAAAATATAAAAACTTGCTGGATTTAAAGTATCATGGATAGACTAGAACTCTTCTTTAAGACGTTTGATGTAATAAAACATAGATAGTTCACCAAAAAACGGTCCAAATAGATTAAATAGTGGAATAAAATTAAATAGTGCCGTTATGCTGCTGATGATAAAGAAGCTTTTTTTGTGTTCAAGAAGTTTTTCGCTTTTATCTTTGGGAATAAGTACAGCGGCACTATCTACAACAAAAGTGTCTTTAAGCAGCCAAATCCATAAAATTATCTGTATTATAAAGTTTACTACGGGTATAAACAGCATAGGAAATGCTAGAATAGAGACAACTGAAAATATCGCTATATCTACAACTCGATTTCTACTAGTTTCAAACTCATTCTCTTTTAAAAGCTCACTCTCTGGAAAATGATTTTTGTTTATCTTCTTTAGTAGAGATTCACTAAAAAAACTTGTAACAATGAGCATAGTTACGATGATAGCATTATAGATGAAGTAATAACTTAATAGATATGCAAGAGTTGATTCTACTATATCAAATGGAAGCTTATCTAAAAGCTCTAAGAGTTTTGCATGTATAACATCAGAGTTAAAAAACCATATACCGCCCCAAAATATTCCACTTAAAACAATCATACTTAGAGAAAAAGAGCTGTATCTATCTTTTGATACCTTCTCTAGGATAAGATTACCAAAAAATATGTGTATAAGAGTGAATGTTATGATGACTACCATAAACCATAGTAATGAAGCTAACATCCAAGCACTGTTTGAGCGAATCATAGAAAATGGGACAAGATCAATAAAAGTGTTACTAATGCTTACTAGATAATCTATTGTAAAATAGCCTATAACTGACCATAAAACCGTTACCGCTAAACCTATGAGAAGTACCAATTTGATTGTATGATAATTTAGTATCTCTTTAAATCCGAATATTATCGCTTCTGCTAAATTTTTCATTTTATATCCTTGCTCTGTATTTTACTATCATATATATTATAAAAATCTTCTAACTCATTGTAAAGCTCATGAAAATTTTTTTTGAGTTGTTCTGGATTTTCAAAATATCTCTCACTTACCACAGCAAAAAATTCAGCTTCATTTGTTGCGGCATACTCACCGATAATCTTATATTTTCCCCAATCTCTGTTTTTTATAGCTATACTTTGGAGTTTATTAAAATCATAAGATAACACTTTTGCCCACTCATGATACTTTGAGTAAGGCAGAGGAGGTGTTCCATCTGCTACTCCATCTAAAAAGTCTATCTCATGAGCAAATTCATGTATTATGACATTATTTTGATTAAGATGGTAAGCATCTTTTTTTGCATCATTCCAAGAGAGAACTACCGTATCACTAGATGATTGACCTTCAAGTAGAAAATCTCCTTTTGTGTATATACCGCCGTTACTACTTATCTGATGTGCTATGACTGTATTTGGATATATCAGTATAGTTGATAAATTATCATAACAATTGAAATTTTCAAGATGTAAAAGCAATAGACAGGCGTGAAAAGCTATGACTATTTTTATCTCATCATTAAGTTCTAAAGAGACCCCTATAAATTTTTTGGTATTTATAAAAATAAGTATAGAGTGTGTTATTTTCTCTCTATCTTCACTGTTTAACTTCTTATAAAGAGGAATATTTTGTAAAATATCTTCATACTCTTTTGGAAATTTTAAGTTAGAGTATCTCTCAATTTGCCTCTTTTTGTAGTATGTATATATAAAAAAAATACTAAAAGCTATGATAGTGATAGATACAAATACAATAAGCAAAGAGGAGTAATACTGGCTATTCATTATTGATACTCAGTGATGTCTGCTTTTGCACCTTTTTATTATTTATCAGACGTAGCAAAAGCTCCAATATAAATGCAATCACAAATGTAGATAAAAGATAGTAAAGTATCTCGGGCATACTCTCATAAGTAGAGTAGAGTGTAAGTATGGCGACACCAAACATTGCGATAACGGCAACTAAAACTATCCATACTTTTGCACCTGTTTTTTTTATAACTTTGAGATGAGCTATGTGAGTCGTGCCTTGTACCAATAGCATCACTACTGCCGCTACGGTTGTAATTTGAGAGATATTGAAAAAGATAATAAGGGGTGTTATAAGTAAGGCACTGACTATTAAACCTTCAAAAGAGTTAAATACATGGTACTCATATACTTTTGGTAAGTTACCATCCTTTGCCATTGTATAGCCTATCTCTGTAACTGCATAAAGTGTGGCATTTATAGCTGATGCTGTGGCTAAAAGAGCAGTTATTGACATAATCTTAAAGCCTATCTCGCCAAAGAGTGGTTTTGCAGCTTCGGCAAGTGCATAATCTTTTGTCTGAATTATCTTCTCTAAGGAGAGATTTCCCAAGACTGCAACGCTAGTTACTATGTATAAAACAGCTACAATCAAGATAGCAAAAAACATAGATTTAAGCATGGTTGTCTGAGGCTCTTGCATATCTTCTACCGTATTTGTGATAACACTAAAACCTTGATAGGCAAAAAAGGTAATTCCTATGGCAAAAACCATACCGCTTATCGGTGGTATTTTATCTATGCTTAGCAGTTTTGGCTCAATTGTAAAAAGTGCTGAAATAGCAAAGATGATAAGAACCCCAAGTTTTATAAAAACTATAATATTTTCAGATTTTGCAACCAAAGAGGCACCTATAAGATTTATAAGTGTAAAAAGTACGATAATACCAACTGAAAAAGAGTTTATTATTAATTCATTCGAACCACTCATTAAGGTGGCGGCATATGTTCCAAAAGATTTTGCAACAGCAGCTACTGCGATAAGTTGAGACAGATAAAACATTACACCCATAGAACCAGAGAAAATATTCTCTCCAAATCCTTGAACAAGATACTCTACTATCCCACCACGAGATTGATAGCTAATTGCAAGTTTGGCTAAAGAGTAGCCACTCAAAAGAGCAATAATAGCTCCAAAAATAAAAGATAGCCAGACGATATTTCCAGCCATAGAACCTGCTTGTCCTATAACTATAAATATACCGGCTCCAACCATAGAACCTATACCTAAAAATACAGCACTCCACAGACCAAAGGCTTTTTCCATTAGTTACTCATTTTTTTAAAGATAGAACCTATCGTAAGTAGTGACACCCCATCAAAAAAGAGACTAAATCCCACAAAAAGACCTATAAGATAGACTGAAGTGAGAGGCCATCCTAAGATAAAGAGTACACCAAGTGCTAAAGAGAAAATACCGTTAATAAGCCAGATAATCCAACCCTTAGACGGTTTCATTGTTATTGACATACTAAAACTAGCAAAAGCATCTATAAAAAAGTATATAGACAGAAGAAGTCCTATAGTTCCTATGCCACTCATTGGATAAAGTATCATAAACAGAGAAATACCGATAAGAATAAAACTCTTTAACCAACCAATATGATCATCTTTATCACTCAAATATGTAAAATAACCGGCCATTAAACCTGCAAAAAGCATAATCCATGATATAAATGTTACAGTAGCAAGTGTCATCAGAGATGGATATAAGATACCTACCACTCCCAAAATAAGAAATACAACACCTGCTATCTTTGTATATTTACTAAATTTATGAACTAACTCATCTTCTAATTTCTCTTGTATAGGATAATTCCACATTTTAATTCCTTTTTATTAGTATTGTTTTGCAATAAATCTATTAATCTTACTTATTAAAATTATAATATTAAATATAAAATACTAAGTAAACAGTAACTCCTCAAATTTTTTACTAATTATCTCCGCTTGTGTAAGTCCTTCCAAAAATATTTTACCATTAAGTAAAAGTGTCGGGTCTTTTCTCACTCCCGCTTCTATCGCTTTTTGTGTGTCGTGTTCATAAGAAAAAGATACTCTTACAGGTAGATGTTTAACGGCACATGCAAGACGTTTGGAAAATTTTGCAGTTAAAGTTTTATCACCGTAAAGTATAGCATGATATAGTGGAAAATCTGTATGTTCTATGTTTAATATCTCTTCATTACTCATCTCATGACAACTATTTACATCATTTTTCATACTATCACTCTTTTATCATCATCTCTATTAAATTCACACTGAAATGTAGTGTGT
>WFND01000010.1 GCA_015484575.1 Helicobacteraceae bacterium | reverse complement strand
TCATTACATCAGGAGGAATAACAGTCATTAAAATTCTAAAAATAGGTATAAGAATAATCAAAAGCTCAAACTCTTTTACGGAATTTGGCATATCGGGAAAAATAGCTACATTACATAAAACTATCAGTATAAAAAAAGTAGAAAAAGGTTTTCGTATAAAATAAAACATCTTTTTGTGCATTGACTCTTTGCGTACAAACAGCTTTTTTTTACGATATAGATAGTTAAAATATGTCACAACTCCGGCATTGAAAATAGCAGATAAAAGTAGATACCATAACTTATCGATATTTGAATTAAAATATATTTTTACATCTTGAAACTTCTCTTGAAAAGTATTAAAAGCACTTAACAGATACAGCTTTATAGAAAATGTATTTTTTGATAGTAGCTCAAAATACGGGGTTTTGTTTTGATAAAAGACTCGATTGCTAAGTTCAAGCTTTGTTTTTTGTATCTTCTCTAGTATCTCTTTTATCTGCGATATTTTTGTAGTTAGTATATTTGAATCCACTAAAATAGCATCATAATACTTTTTTGCATGTTCACGTAATTTTTCTATCTCTATAATAACAGATGCAATATTGTTTTGAATCTCTTTCGGAGCATTTTCACTATCTGCATTTACATGTGTCTCACTCCATAAAGTTGAAAATTTTTCAAGTTTTTCTCTATTTTCATCATATACTTTTATCCGCTCTTTATATAATTTCTCCCACTCTTCAAGCTGCTTAAGATATATATCCCACTCTGCAGATTCTTTTTCGAGAGAGCGAATACTCTCTTTTTTTAAATTTTTATATATCGGTTTTTGCAAAAGCTCATCAATTGATTTAGCATAAGACGGCAGAGAGTTATGTACCTCAAAAGAACTCTCTTTTTCATTTAATACTGCAGAAATATCTTTTAATTTTTTTAGATACTCTACCGCATTTTCAGGAACGTTACTAACTTCAATAAATGAAGGCTTCTCTCTCTTAACGCTAACGCTTTTATCATCTGTTTTTACTATATCTTCATCAGCAGAGAGATAAAATCCAAAGCTTACATGTAAGAGCAATATTATCAATACAATTTTCTTCAAAAAAATCCTTTAATGCAGTGATATACAGGTGTATTGTAACATGAAGTTGATTTGATATAAATCTATTTCCGACGTTTTAATTTATGCTATACTCAACTGCTTACTTAACACAGGAGTTTCAAATCAAAAAAGTGGTCTTAATAACCGGTGCTAGTTCCGGTATGGGCAGACAAACAGCTATATCTTTAGCAGAGAAAGGTTTTACCGTCTATGCAGGAACAAGAGATATAAAAAAGTTGCAAGATATTAAAAACATCACTCCTATTGCTATGGACATAACTGATTTTAAAAATATTCAAGATAGTGTAAATTTTATATATAAAAAGCATAAACGCATTGATGTTCTTGTAAATAATGCCGGATACGGTCTTGTATCTACAGTAGAAGATGTGAGTGAAGAGGAGATGTTTTCTCAATTTAATATCAACGTTTTTGGAGTTTTTAGAGTATGTAAAGCTGTTATACCTGTAATGAGAGAAAACAGAGACGGCATCATCATAAATATCAGCTCTTTTTTGGGAAAGATAGGTCTTCCTCTTTTGACATTTTATAACTCAAGCAAATATGCACTAGAAGGTATTACAGACTCTTTGAGATATGAATTAAAAGATTTTAATATCAGAGTACACTCTATAATGCCGGGTTTTTTTGATACGAATTTTGCTAGAGAAAATCTAGTCACAAATAAGAATACTTTTGATAAAAACTCTGCATACGCCAAACTTGTTTCAAACCTTGCCCCAACTATAGTAGAACAGATAAATAACGGAAATAGTCCCAAAGATGTGGCAGAGATGATTTTGCAAATCATACAAAATGATAGATTTCCGGCACGTTCAACCATAGGAGAGAAAGCCAAGAAGTTTATTCCTATGAGAAGAGAGCTTAGTGATGAGGATTTTGAACGTAGAGTAAGGGAGTCTTACAATCTATAATGGAAAGTTTTTTCTTCAATATTACCGACACAAAATATAAAACAACCAATCTATACAAAACAAAAGATGAACATATAAAAAGGGTGGATATATCAAATGGGGTTGTCTTTTTAGACCTCTATTTAGATTCGGATAGAGAGCTGAATTTTCATATAAAAAATCTTGACAGGATGTTAATGATTTGTGTTAGTAAAAGTGGTAGTATTAATATTTTTGATAAGATAAGTTCAAAAAGTTATACTCAAATTAGTGCTACTATCTCTATATATGCTTCATCAAGACAAGATATGACATTAAAGACAAACAAAAATGAAAAATCGGACATATTCATACTGTTTCTCGGTGATTTTTTTCTAAAAAGGTATCTATCATCAAATGTAAAAGAGCCGATAGATTTTTTATACGATAAAATTCAAGGTGAGCTGTCATTAGAGTGCATAAATACACAATCAACAGATGCTTTGAGTCTATATATAGTTGATAAGATAGTAGATGTAAATTCAAATTTAAATATGAAAAGTATCAGATGTGAACACAATGTTATAGAGTTTTTGATACACAGACTCTCACTGTGTGATATGATAAATCAAGATATAGATGATGAGGAGTACTATATATCAAAACGTGCAAAAGATATACTGCTAAAGAGCTTTGTATCAGCACCAACCATAAGCGAACTAGCTCACAAATGTGCCACAAATGAATCTAAACTAAAAAAAGTTTTTAAAAAAGTCTATAAGAGTACAATATATGGATATATTCAAAGATTAAGACTAGAAGAGGCAAACTTTCTACTAAAAGAGCAAGACTTGAGTATAGGAGAGATTAGTAAAAAGGTAGGCTATAAACATCAAGGACATTTCTCTAAACTCTTTTTCAACACATACGGAGTCTATCCAAAAGATCTGCTAAAACATTAAACCCAAATTATGCAATAAAAGGAGACCGTAAAAATTTTTGTGTAAGGTCAGTTATTTAATACTTGCTATCAGGTTTCCTATTAAGAGATTCCAACCATCAACCAAAACAAAGACCAATATCTTAAAGGGTAACGAAATCATAACCGGCGGTAACATCATCATACCCATAGACATCAAGATAGAAGCCACAACCATATCTATGACCAAAAATGGTAAAAATAGTAAAAATCCTATCTCAAAAGCTGTCTTAAGCTCACTTATCACAAAAGATGGGATAACAACAGATAGAGGAACTTCTGCGATATTTTTTGGATTATCTATCTTTCTTATTCTTAAAAAAAGTGCCAAATCTTTCTCTCTTGTATTTCTAATCATAAAATTTTTAAATGGTTCTGATGCTTTTGTAAACGCCTCTTCATAAGATATTTTCTCTTTTATATAAGGCTCTATTCCTGCATCATAAGCTTTCTGCCCTACAGGCTCCATGATAAAAATAGTTAAAACAAGAGCCAACATAACCATAAGTTGTGTCGGTGGAGTCTGCTGTGTACCCAAAGCGTGACGTAAAAATCCAAATACAATAACAAAACGTGTAAATGTTGTCATCGCCAAAACCATGCTTGGTGCTAAAAACAGAAGCGTTAGGACAATCAGTACATTTAATGACGTAACAAGCTGTTGCGGAGAGTCTGGAGCAGAGAGGTTAAAGTTCATGGTAGGAACTGTTACACTGTCTGCACCAAAAAGAGACAATGAAAGTAAAAAGAGTATAAAAACAGTACGCATTATTTTACCGAAGTTTTTTCAAGAATACTCTTTTGAACACTGCCTTGTTCATCTGAATCCGTACCGTAAAAGTGAAGTTCTACACGACGATTTTTTGCACGTCCCTCTTTTGTGGCATTTGTAGCTACCGGTCTATACTGTCCAAAACCTGCAGCACTTATACGTTTTGGATTAACACCGTCCATGATAAGTTCATGTAAAACAGACAATGCTCTTGCGACTGATATTTCCCAATTATCTTTATATAAGCTGTTAGGCCCTAGTTTTGCATTGTCCGAGTGTCCTTGAACACTGACATCAACCGTATTTGGAAGAGTATCTACAATCAGTGCCATACGCTTTAAAAACAGAAGTGCATCTTCATTTTCAATCTTCGCACTCCCCTCTTTAAAAAGTAGTGAAGCTGGAAGCTCTATCACAAAACCGTCTTGGGACTCTTCTACGGAAACTGCGGGACCTTGACCTTTTTTCATCATCTCATTTGCATCACTGACTGCCTGTTTGACACGATTTACCTGCTCACTTGTTTCACTTTGTGACTCGATAGGCGTTGACTCTTGAATACGTTGCTGAGAAATTTCCGTCTTACTTCCACCCTCTAAAACACTCATAGCACCGGCAAGAGAGCCTATGGCTTCAGAAACTTTTTTAGCATCCATGCTAGACATAGAGAGCAGAAGCACAAAGAAGCACAGAAGAAGACTCATCAAGTCTCCAAAAGCAGCTAACCAAGCAGGGAGACAAGTTTCACATTCAGGACACTTATTTTTAGCCATTTTTTTGCCTAATCAAACTGGCTTACACGCTCATTTGGCGGTAAGAATGAGAGCAGTTTACCCTCTAAGGTACGTGGATTATCTCCTGCTTGTATAGACATAATACCCTCTAGTATCATCTCTTTAACAAGAGTCTCTTCATCATTTCTAATATTTAAGATATTTGCCACCGGTGTTCCGAAAATATTTCCAATCATTGCACCGTACATGGTTGTAAGTAGAGCAACTGCCATAGATGGACCGATAGCTGAAGGATCTGCCATATTTAAAAGCATGGCAACAAGCCCTATAAGAGTACCAATCATACCCATCGCCCCTGCAAGTCCTGCCCACTGGTCAAAAACAGAAGCGTGTACTTTATGGCGTGTGCTTGTCTGATCCGTCTCTATCTCCAAAAGCTCACGAATTGCATCAGGCTCATTGCCGTCAACCGCCATGGATAGACCTTTTTTTAAAAACTCATTCTCTTCAGAATTTGCAGCAGCTTCAAGAGACAAGATACCGTCACGTCTTGCAGAAGTGGCAAACTCTACCAGCTTCTTTATCAGTTCAGCCTTATCTTCTTGAGGTGGCTTAATGGCAATCATAAAAATCTTGGTAAACTGCTTCATCGTCTCCATCTTAAAAGAGATAAGCAATGCACCTATAGAGCCACCGATAACGATTAAAGCAGAAGGAACATCAACATAAGCCCCAATACCAACTCCCATAGCCATTGAACTAAACAACAGCCCGAGGATTAATACCATACCAATGACTGTACCTAAATCCATCTATCTACCTTAATAATAATTTGAGTTTAATAATATCACAAAGAGATTTAAGTATAGCCTTTTTTTAGATATGATTACATAATTTTTTTAATAGGAAGCTATATTTATGAAATCTTATATTGTAAATCCAGATACAAAAGAGTTAAGCACTCACGATTATGATGGACAAGTCAATAGTATATACTCTCTTTTTAGTTCAATACTTATCGATTCTGCCAGAGAGTTAAATCACCATGTCGTACATACAGACGGTTACGCTACGGACAATCAAGAGACACCTTTTTTTATAGGAGAGAAACTCTTTTTAGGCAGAGCTTTAATATGTGGTGTTGAAGGGTTTGAAGAGAAAGATGTGAGTATCACCGAAGATGAGCTTTTGGAGCTTATTAATTACGAGGTAAATGATTTTTACAAGAGCTGTCTAGCTGCACTTGCCAAAGATAAAATCAATATAAACAAAAATTTTGAGCTGACTCACAAAGATGAGAAGATACCTCTAAATTTTGAGTGGGTTATATATACTTTTAATATGGCAGATAAGCGGACACAAGAGTATTTTTTAAATAAACTAGATGAAACTATACAACACAAGCAGAGCGTTAGCGATTACTTTCAATATATGGCTAAACGTGCTTTAGAGGCTGCCGGATAAACACATACTCTGCGTTAGTTATTGACGCAATAGCTACGGCTATTACTTACAATAACTGCCTTGATTATGAATTTCTCTCTATCGCTGAGGCTTATTAGGGTTTTTAGAGATGTCCATATAATAGTATAGAATTTTAGCAGTGATAAGCATGATAAAAAAAGAGACGACAACATCACTGAAAAAATGTCCTCCTGCTGCTATTCTTGCCAATCCTACCAGTGAGCCGTAAACTAAAACAAGAGTCATCCAGAATCTTTTTCGCCTTCTAGCCAACATAGCGTAAGCTATAAGAGCAAAGGCGGCAGAGGCGTGACCGCAACTAAAAGAGTAGCCATCTTGTGAACTTGGTATAAATGCCGGAGTAAATGTCATCTTTCCGCCAAATTCCACACATTGAGCAGGTCTCGGTCGTCCCCAGTTCTCTTTTAGCACAGAGTTTACTATAAGACCTGAGCCTATAGATAAGAGTAAAAGTGCAAAAAGCAGTTTTTTACCGTTAAAATCTAAAATATTTCTACCGCTAAATCTATTGTACAGCCATAAAATAACCGCAGAGACATTAACAACAACAAGCACATACTTAACGCTGTTATATAAAATAGACTCTAAAAATGTATTTGAAAATATAAAACCTCTGCCTTGAAAATAAAAAAGTTTTGAAATTTCAAGGTCAACCTGTGGAAAAACTACCCAGATGACAGATGTAAAGAGAAAAATAGACCAAATAAGTGGTGATACGGAGTTAATAAGTGCTTTCATAAAAGGATTGTATCTTTTTTACTGTATTATCACACTTATGAAGTTGATTTTTTTTGCTTTTACTATCTATCTCAAACTTTTTGCTGTCAATTCACTTATATACGAGAACTCTCCGTACCTGCAACAACATGCACATAATCCTGTAAATTGGTACGCTTACAATCAAAAGAGCCTTAAAAAAGCCAAAAAAGAGCATAAGCTGATATTTTTATCTATTGGATACAGCACATGTCACTGGTGTCACGTAATGGCAGAAGAGTCATTTGAAAACACAAAGATAGCTAAACTTTTAAATGATGGTTATGTTGCCATAAAAGTCGATAGAGAGGAGATGCCGCATATTGACAGCTATTATCAACAGCTATATCTAAAGAGACATAAACACTCCGGCGGTTGGCCGTTAAATGTTATCTTGGATGAGAATATGAACGCTTTTTATATCCAAACATACATTCCACCGACTTTTATGTATAACCATGAAGGTATGGATACACTGTTGCCTAGACTTAGCCATGAGTACAAAAACCATATAGATAAAATCAGAGAAAAAGTTAAGCAATTTAAGCTTAAAATGAGTACAAAAACAGATAAAAAACCTCAAAAAAAAGTCACTACAGAGCTTATCTTTTCAGATTTACAAAAAGAGTATGATTCACTCTATTTTGGTTTTTCAAAAAGAGCAAAATTTCCACAAGCCCCTAAGATAGAGCTTCTTCTCACTCTGGCTAAGTTAGGAGAAAAAAAAGCACAAAATATGGCTTTTGATATGTTAGATGCTATGGCATTAAAAGGTCTTTATGACGATGTTGACGGTGGTTTTTTTCGCTACTGCGTAGATAGTGCTTGGGAGATTCCGCATTTTGAGAAGATGCTCTACAATCAAGCCGAGCTTATCAACGTATATGTAAAAGCTTACAAATCAGATCCAAAAAAATTATATAAAGATGTAGTCAAAGAGACTATAGATATGGTAAATTCACATTTTGAAAAAAACGGGCTTTTTTTAAGTGCTTCTAGTGCAGACAGCAACAATCATGAGGGTGAATACTTTACTTTTACAGAACAAGAGATACAAAAAGCACTTAAAAACACTCCTAATGCAGATGAGATTGAGAGTGCTTATGAACTGGATTTTGCAAATTTCAAATCACAATATCATCTTGTAAATCACAAGGCAAAAAGGGTAAAAGGATTTAAAAAATTTATTAAAAATCTTAAAGAATTTAGAAAACATAAAAAATATCCATTTATAGATACAAAGATAATCACATCTTGGAATGCGATGATGATTGAAGCACTTTACAGAGCTTCATATTTTGATAAAAAACAGATAAAAACTGCAGAGTATCATCTAAACAGACTATTAAAACATCACTATAAAAACGGCATCTTGTACCATCAGAGTATTTTAGGCAAAGAGGCTTCAAAAGTCGCACTCTTGGAAGATTATAGCTCTTTAGTCACTGCTTTAATCACTGCGTATGAGTTCACTTATAATAAGAGAGATTTACATCTAGCGGTTGAGCTTATGGATAAAAGCATAAAAAAATTTTATAAAGACGGTATCTGGTACTTAAATGAAGATGGTTTACATGTAAAGGCAGATTTACGTGATAAGTACTACACCTCAGCATTGGCAAAAACATTGCAAAACCTATTTAAACTCTCATCATTAAAAGATAATCTATATTTTAAAAATATAGCTCTTAAGAGTTTTAAAGCCTTATATATAGATAATTTCGCCGACACTCCTGCAACCGATATAGCTCTGCTTATGAGGGAATTTCCGGTTATCTCACTAAAACATTCAAAAAAGATGCTAAACAGATACCGTAAAAAGATTGATATGATAGAGTATCCTTTTATCGTGACAAAAGTTGATAACTCCGGGCTTTTTCTAGCCTGTAAAAGTGAAGCATGTTTTGCTTATTCAAAAAACTTTTTACATGTAAAAGAGCTTATTGAGAAAATTGGAAACTGACTTTGGGTAGAATTATAAAAAGGATATTATTTGTATAGATGGATTAAACGTATTTTTCTTACTCTTTTACTGATTGCTTCACTTTATGGTGTCGGTCGATTATGTGATGTTACTTATGGCAGTTATATTTTTGTAGAGCGTCAGCCGTATCTACAGATGCAGACAAAACACTCTATCACTCTAAAATGGCAAAGTGACAAAGCCGAGGTTGGCTGTGTTATTTATGGCAAAGATGATAAAA
Source organism: Helicobacteraceae bacterium (assembly GCA_015484575.1). Classification (GTDB taxonomy): domain Bacteria; phylum Campylobacterota; class Campylobacteria; order Campylobacterales; family Sulfurimonadaceae; genus S010-53. Next base: position 11,893 of record WFND01000010.1, on the reverse strand, counting down.
AGGTGTGTGAAGATAAAGCTACCTCTTATCACCACATTGTTATTAACAACCTCAAGCCTTCTACCTCTTATAGATATAAAGTTATTTCAAACTCTATGAAGATAGATAATAGAGGCAGATACTTTACAACTTTGCATGATAAAGAGCAAGATTCACAGCTTATCTGGGTCATAGGCGACTCTGGTAAAAAGGGGAAAGCTCAGTTAAATGTATTAAATTCTATGTTACATGTAAAGGGTGATAAAAAACTTGATTTATGGCTGCTTTTAGGTGACAATGCCTATAAAAGCGGTACGCAAGTGCAGTTTAACAAGTCACTTTTCAAACCATATAGAGAGCTTATAAAATATCTTGTACCATGGGCAATAGATGGAAATCATGATGCAAGACGCTGGGCAATGTACAATATATTTGAGTTTCCTAAAAATGGCGAGTCTGGCGGTGTTGCTTCTGGCAGTGAGGAGTATTATGCTATTGAGAGCGGTAATGTTCATATCTTAATGCTAGATTCTCAACAAGCAGATACCTCTAAAGATTCCAAAATGGCAAAGTGGCTTGAGAGAGACCTTTCACAGGTAAAAAAACCGTGGATAATAGCAGCTTTTCATCATCCCCCATACAGTGACGGTTCTCACAAATCCGACAATGACAGAGACAGTTGGGGACGTATGAGTCGAATGCGTGAAAATATCATACCTATTTTGGAGAGGTACGGAGTTGATTTAGTTCTCTCAGGTCACTCTCACGGATATGAGCGTTCAAAACTTATGCACAAACATTATGGAAAATCAGATACTTTTAACATAGACACTCATCTGGTTTCAAAAAACAATCATCACTACTGTAAAAGTGCTAAAAAATCTCCATTTGATGGAACTATATATAATGTCATGGGTTCATCTGCCAAGGTAGATAGAGCCACATATAAGCACCCTGCCCTGCCTTTTTCGTATCAATCTTTAGGCTCTCTTATCTTACATGTAACTCCCACAAAACTACATGTCAGTTTTATAAATGACAAAGCAGAGATATTAGACGAATACACTATAGATAAATCTCTTACATGTAAAGAAGAAAAATAATGCCTGATATATATAAAAACAGCACTAAAACAGCTTATCTACTGCTGATATTTATGGCAGTTTTTAGCACTTTTTATAACTCGCTTCTACCGCTTCACGGTGATGAGGCGTACTATTGGGTCTGGAGTTATCATCTTCAAGGCGGTTATTATGACCATGCACCTGTTATAGCTTTTATGATAAAACTGACTAACTTTATCAGTCAAAGTGAGTGGGGAGTCAGACTTAGTGCCGTTTTTAGTATGAGCGTAGCTGGTCTTTATATCTTTAAATTAACTCAAAAGATAGCAGATGACAAGACAGCCTTAGATGCTCTGTTCATATACAGCAGCGTTGTTTTGGTTCATGCCGGTTACACTCTTGTCACCCCCGATGCTCCTCTTATCTTATTCTGGTCACTTTCACTGTATTATGGATATATTGCTATATTTGAGAACTCTACAAAGGCATATCTTCTTTTAGGGCTATTTTTAGGTCTTATGATGATGAGCAAATATACCGCTATATTATTTGTTGCGATTTTGTTAATCTTTGTTCTCTTAAAAGAGAGAAGACTTTTTAAAGATTGGCGTGTTTACGCTGTTATGGGTATCTCTTTTATTATAGTTACTCCTATGCTCTGGTGGAATTATCAAAATGATTGGATAAGTTTTCTGTTTCAGCTAGGTCATGGAAGTTCAAATAAACTAGATATAGATTTCGGAAGATTTTTGGAGTTTTTCGGAGGACAGTTTGGAGTATTTACTCCCGTATTTACTGCTGTACTTTTTTACTATCTTGTAAAGAAAAGAGCTTTTTTTGGGGATAAAAAGCTCTTTTTTATCTCTTTGAGCATCGTTGTACCTTTGCTCTTTTTCTTCTACAAGAGCCTGTTAGCTAGAATTGAGTTAAATTATACTGCACCTGCTTATATAGGAGCTGCCGTAATATTGGCATATATTTTTAGACAATACAGACTCAAAAAAACCTTTAAAGTCGGAATAATTATCGCACTTACTCTTAGCATTATCGCTAGAGTTGCCCTTGTTACACACCTTGAAGTTGTTCAAGACAGAATGTATGGAAACAAAGAAGCGATAGCCCTGCTTCAAAGCCATGCAAAAAAATCAGATGCCTTTTATGGCGATCATCTGACTATCGCCGCTTTAATGCAGTTTTATCTGCCAAATCATCCGGATACACAGATATATACACGCACACGCTTTAGTCAATACGATATGTGGCGTAAAGATAAAAGAGCCAAAGACGGACTCTATTTGACACGTGATCCTATGGAAGATGAGCTGTCAAAGATTTTTTCATCTGTTACACTAGTCGATAAGATAAGTTTAAAAAAGGGCATAAACGCCACTAAAACATTTTATATCTATCGTGTATCTCACTTTCAGCAATAATTCGAGATAATACGAAAAATTATAAGAGTTATTAAGGATATAGATATGATGCCAGAAGAGCGATATGCTAGATTAAAAGAGTATCTTTCTGCAGAAAACCCTGTTTTATTAGATGTTATAGACAAATACAAAGCCCTAGATAAGGTAGCCCACAAAATTGGACTGCTTGAGAGTGATGAGACTTACACAAGCACTATCTCATGGTGGCCTATGATTTCCGTACTTGGAACATTTTCAGCCGGAAAATCAACATTTGTCAACGATTATCTAGGTGCAGAGATTCAAGATACCGGAAATCAGGCAGTTGATGATAAGTTTACCGTTGTCTGTTACGGCAAAAATGAAGATCATGCAACACTACCGGGCTTGGCACTAGATGCAGACCCGCGTTTTCCATTTTATAATATCAGCGAAGAGGTAAATAAAGTTGATCCCGGAGAGGGAAATAGAGTAAATCTCTATCTTCAACTAAAAACACTGAACTCTGAAAAATTAAGAGGTAAAATTCTTATAGACTCTCCGGGCTTTGATGCGGATGCACAGCGTGATGGGATACTTCGTATAACAAACCACATTGTAGAGATGTCAGATCTGGTTTTGATATTTTTTGATGCACGTCATCCAGAACCCGGTGCTATGCGTGACACGCTAGAGCATCTTGTATCTACAACAATAGCACACAAAGATGCAAATAAAGTCCTATATATCTTAAACCAGATAGATACTACGGCAAAAGAGGATAATCTTGAAGATGTTATGGGTTCATGGCAGAGAGCTTTGGCACAAGAGGGTCTTATCTCGGGAAATTTCTACGGCATCTATAATGAATCAGCATCTAGCCCGATGCAAAATGAAGAGCTGTTAAAACGTCTTAAAGGCAAAAAAGATGCAGATATAGCCAGAATAATAGAACGTATGGATAAGGTAGGTATTGAACGTGCTTATCGTATCATCAAATCACTTGAAGATTATGCAAGAGAGATAAAAAATGAAAAACTGCCTAAATTACAAGAGGAGTTACACTCTTGGGGTCGCAGAGTATTGTGGAGTGATTTAGCAGTTTTTGGCTCTATACTTGCCCTAGTGCTTATCTTACATGTAACTCTTAATCTATTTGGTTTTTTACTAGCTACTCCAGAGGGTACTATGGTCGGTACACTATTGCTTATAGGTGCGGTCTTTGCAGCACATATAAAACTTAGTAATTTTTTAGCACATCATCAGGCAAAAAAACTACTAAGTACGGACGAGAACATGGCAAAAGCACTTTTGCATAATGCACGTTGGTGGAAATCCATGTTTGGATTTAACAAACACAGCTGGAAAGAGGGAAGCAAAAGCAAACTAAATCACATCATGACACAAGCTAGAGAATCTATCCAAAAACTAAATGATCAATTCGTAAGTCCTGCGGGTAAAAAAGAAAAGCAGGAATAACTAAGAGGGATAATGCTAAAATATCCCTCATGAAAAATATCATAAAATTTATTATTACCGTTGTTATATTTTATTTTCTATTTCAATATATCGACTTTAAAAATGTTATAAAAGTTCTTGCAAAATCTCATGGCGGATTTATACTACTTGCTCTGATAGCTCAACTTATAAGCACCGTAATCGCAGCATACAGATGGCGACTCATTATGAAACTTTTGGATTTTAAAGAGAGAGTCAGTTTTTATGTTCAGAGCTATTTTAGAGGAAGTTTTTTCAATCAGGTATTACCCGGAAGCATAGGTGGTGATGCTGTCAGAGTGATAGAGCTGGTGCAGAAAAATTATGATAAAAAAGAGGCTATATACGGTATCTTTGTAGATAGAATTATAGGTCTTGTAGGTCTTTTGGTCTTAAATCTTTTAGCAAATAACATCTTTTACGGCAACTTCCCGGCTTGGCTGTATCAGCTCTTAAATCTTATAAGCATAGGCGGTATTTTAGGATTTTCGGCACTTTTTATCATTGAAAAGCTTACCTTTTTGGCTAAACTTCCATTTTTAAATATCTTTCTTAGGTTATCAAAAAGATTAAACAGACTCTATGCAAATAAGATGCTTTTAGTTGAGCATATCTCTATAAGTGTTGTTGTACATCTTTTTTCTATATTGGCTATTTACGGACTTGCACTTAGTGTTGAAGTTCACTTGAGCTTACAGACGCTTCTCATAGCTATTCCACCTGTATTTCTACTGACTATAGTACCTATATCACTAGCCGGTTGGGGTGTTAGAGAGAGTGGAATGGTTGGTATCTTAATGCTTGTCGGTGCTCAAAAAGAGGAGATACTTGTTATATCTGTTCTTTATGGACTTCTACTTATCCTTGCCTCACTTCCGGGTGCTTGGTTTTGGAATAAAAACAAACTACAGGAGAGATAATGAATGTTGATACTATGCGTAAAGTTGATTACTACGCAGGAGTTCCGCTCACTTTTTTAACTACTATTTTTCAAAAATTGACTCATACGGTTCTGCCACCCAAGAGAAAAAGAGCTAAAAATGTTCTTCTAATAGAGCTTTCAGAGATGGGAAGTGCTATTATTGTTGATCCTGCTATGCGAAAGCTAAAAGAGAGTATTGACGGTGAGCTGTATTTTGTTATTTTCAAAAAAAACAAGGTAAGTTTGGAGCTTTTGGGCACCGTAAAAGAGGAGAATATCTTTACTATTGATGAAGATGGACTTTTTGCCATAGCCTTCTCTACGCTTAGATTTTTCAAATGGTGTCGTGAAAAAGAGATAGACTCAGCTATAGATTTAGAGCTTTTTTCACGTTTTAGCGCACTCTTAACCGGTCTTTGCGGTGCGGTCAATCGTGTAGGTTTTCACAGCTTTCACAATGAGGGACTATACCGCGGCGACCTGCTAACTCACAAAGTCTCATACAATCCTCATCAACACATAGCAAAAAGTTTTATAGCTCTTATAGATGCACTTTTAAGCCAAAAGCAGGAGCTTCCGTTTACAAAACGTATCATAAAAGATGATGAGATTAAGATAGCAAAAGTTGATGTAAAAGATGAGCAAAAAGAGAATATCTTAGATATAGTATCAAAATATTATGAAGGTTTTAACAAGGAGAAAAATCCTATAGTTTTAGTCAATTCCAACGCTTCAGACCTGCTTCCACAACGCAGATGGGATAGAGAAAATTATGCGGAGGTTATCCGAAAAATACTTGCTTACAATAAAGATGTCATCATTTTACTCACAGGTGCTCCGGCAGAGTTTGAAGGTGCAGAGATTTTGACAAAAAGCGTTAATGATAAACGGTGTATAAATTTTGCCGGTGGCGTTAAGTTTTTACAGCTTCCACACCTGTACAGCGTCAGCTCATTTATGCTTACAAATGACTCCGGACCTGCACATTTTGCCTCTATTACCGATATGCACACCTTTGTTATATTTGGACCTGAAACACCGGCACTTTACGGTTCACTCGGCAGTACGACTCCGATATTTGCCGGTATGGCTTGTAGTCCTTGCGTAAGTGCTTCAAATCATAGAAAAACCCCTTGTAGTGATAACCAATGTATCCAGATAATCACACCAGATTGGGTTTTTAACACCATAAAGCCTTATCTCAATTATAATACAAAATAAAATTTTGATAAAAAACATCCTAATAACTATAATCTTTTTACTTATTGCAGTAATCTCTACTCTTATAGTTATTGGCTCTAACGCTTCTATACTCTCTAAATTAGCAACACACTACTTACATGTAAATACTTCAGTCGTTGTAAACAAGATAAATTTAGATGATTATGAGATAACGGCAACTTTAAATAATCAAAACACACTTTATATACATGCAAGATATTCCAGTTTTAACTCTGCTGATGTTGTGCTAAATTATAGAGGTGATATTGAGATATTTTCAAAAGTTGCTACGGTAAAGTTGCCTCATATTGACGTAGATATAGATACCCGTATAGACAACTCTCTTACTGCACATATAGATGCCGATATTTTAGACGGTACTTTAAAATCAGATTTTAATCTAAACAACTTTACATACAGTGCTAAATTAGACAATATAAGCCTACTCTCATTTGAAAAACAGCAAAATATAGAGCCGTATATGGATGCAAATGCAACCATCACATCTAGTGGAAAGTTGGAAAATATGCTTGACATAAATCTTACTCTCAAAAGTTCTAAAATACTTCTTCTGCCTAGAACAAAAGAGCTTATAAAGATAGACACAGGCAATACCCCGACTATTATATCTTTGGATACACAAGCAAATCTAAAAGATACAAAATTAAATCTAAAGCTTGATATAGACTCTAACTTGGCAGACTTACATGTAAATAGATTAAATTATGATTTAAACAGAAGCAACTTCGATATAGCCTTACATGTAAACAATCATCTAAAACAGTTTAGTCCTCTAAAATCATTGCTTATAGATTCAAAAGGCTCTTATGTTGATGGTAAACTTCTAGCTGATACTTCTGTAAATGCTGATGATTATATCTTAAATCTAAAAAGAGCTGTTTATGAAAACAGCCTCTTACATGTAAGATATGACTTAAACTCAAATAGAGAAGAGTTTGTCAATATCAGCGGTAACAACAAGCTGTTTGGAGAGTTGTCTTATTCACCTAAATTACTAAAAGCCGACATCTCTTCCAAACTACTAAAAGATAAAATATTGATAAATTTTTCAGATAATATATTGCATATAAATAGTAAAAAGCTCTCTTTGGCAGGAGTGTTAAAGCATCTAAAGCAAGAAAATTTTGCAAAAGCAGATATATCTATAAACACAGAGGCAAATCTCTCAAAAACTTTAAAATGGAAGACAGACATAGATACATCAAATCTAAAACTATCCAAAAAGCTCCGACAGATAGTTAAAAATAATAAAAATATAGCCTTACATGTAAAGGCTTTCAATGTAGATGATGACCTTATCATAATAAAACCTACCATAAAAAGTGTGATGCTTAATCTAGAACAAGGTGATATAAAGCTACACACTAAGAGCGGCACTCATCAGTTTGTATTAAAACTAAGAGATATAAACAGCTCTTTTTATCAAACCCCTTTTGCAGATATTAACGGTAGTATCACACAAAAGAACTCTATTTTCGGCTCTGTTGATATAGATAGTCTTTATGAAAATATCCACTTAAATTTTAAAAAAGATACAGATAAAACAGATGCTTCTTTTAAATATAAATTTGCTCATTTAGAGCGTTTTGCACCATTAAATCCAAGCTATATTGTAGATGGTTTTGGGGATTTGTCACTTATGGATAAGAGCTTACATGTAAACTTAAATACAAAAAAATTAGCAGATACGCATATAATAAAAAATGGGGATGATATAGATTTAAAGATAGACAGACTTTCACTAAAAGAGCTGTTGTTTTTAAGCAAACAGAAAAGATTTGCAGATGCAGATATATCCCTAAAAGCACATATTAATCCAAAGCTTTTACACATAAATATAGATACACCACAGATAACTCCAATAGAGCTAAACAGCACTATACGCCCTACTCCTTTACATGTAAGTGCTGATTTAGATACAAATATGAGTTTTTACAGCGGAGATGTCAGGATAAAAACAGCTTATGAAAATATCGTATTTAATCACATCAAATTTATGGCAGACAAAAAGATATACTCTAGCGATTTCTCCATAGAGAGTGATGATTTACAAAAAGCAACACCCATTTTGCCGGATATTTTAGTAGGCAAAACAGACTTTTTCGGCAATATCTATTTTAATAATATATTACGTTTACATGTAAATAATAACGCTCTGTATTTATCTGAAGATTTTCATAAAAAAGTGGATAAAAATGCTACAGGTCGCATAAAAATAGATATGCAAAGTGATATAAAATTCAAAGACAGTATCTTAAATATAGATTTTGTATCAAAAAGTCCTTACTATAATCTTCACACTTTCAAGACAGATATAGACCTAAACAGCTCTACAATAAAGACAACACTCAAAGCAAAATCAAACCTCTTAAGAGAGAAAGCCGAAGTTAATATGAAGATGAACTATATCAATCCTTATAAGATTGATGCGAGTATAAAGAGTGATTATGAAGATATTGATTTTAAAAACATAAGGGTAGATACGGATACGTTGGATTTAAACGGCTCATATAAAATACTCTTACGAAAAACACCAAAATTAGCTCTTTTTCACCATGGGGATGCTGTTTTTAGAGGAAAATTGAGTAATAAAGGCGGAGCAAAAGTTACTCTTTTTAGCGATTCGTTTGATGGAAATATAAATATAACAGCAACACAAAAAAATATCAACATAAATGCAAATAATCTCTCTTTAGAGAAAGTTATGAGTTTTGTTGAGACATCATCAGCACTAAAGTCAGGTAATTTTAATCTTGACGCAAATATTAACAGTGATGATTTTACCAAATTAGATATAAAAACACTAAAAGGTGACATAAACCTTGATGCAGATACTCTTATACTTGAGGGAGTTGATGCTGATGAGAGTATAAACAAACTAAGAAATTATGAAGATATATCTATCTTTGAGGGTAACTTTCCGGGTATGGGTATAATAAGTTCTATCGTAAAAGCACCTGTGAATATGTTAAGTGAAAAAGTAAAAATAAAAAGTGAGATAGAGCGTATTTATGCCGCTACATACATAGAAAATGGAAAATTTTACTGTTATGACTGTGCCGTAAAAACCAAACAAAACCGCATAGCCGTTAAAGGAGCTATCGACATAAACAGCACTGAGTTTCACTATTTTCAAGTTGGATTATTGCAGAAAAACGGATGTGCATTTTTTACACAAGATATAAAAGGCAGTGCTAAAAACCCAGAAATACAACTCTCTAAAACTTCACTCTCTCTGCTTAGTGGAACAGTTAAATCAGCAGGAGGCGTACTAAAAAATGGTGTAAACTTTGGAACTTCACTTATTAGTAAAACAGGTGGATACATAGGAAACGGTATAGATAAAACAGTAGGTACAATTCCCGTTGTAAACAGAGCAACAGGGGCGGTGTCAGGAACAATCACGGCAATAACAGATGCTCCAGATAGTGCAAATCATAAATTGACTATCCAGTGTGAGCCTTTTTATCGCGGAGTTGTATCTCACCCCAAATAATCTCTCATTTATCTTTTATTAATAAAAACTGTTATAAGATTTGTTAATAAGGATTTTATCATGGCAACTATAACCCTCACAAACAACAAAACAGGCAAAAGCTACGATTTTGAGATACTCTCTCCCACATTAGGACCGGATGTTATTGATATACGCTCTCTTTATAGACAGACAGGTATGTTTACCTATGATCCCGGATTTACATCAACCGCTAGTTGCAGCTCAAAGATAACATACATAAACGGCGAAAAAGGTGAGCTTCGTTATAGAGGATACGACATAAGCGATTTGGCAACAAAAAAAACATACTTAGACACATGTTTTTTACTTCTTATGGGCAGATTGCCAAATTCACAAGAGCTAGTAAATTTTGATAACGAGTTAAGAAAAAGATCTTTTGTTCATGAGGGTATAAAAGAGCTATATAAATCATTTCCGGATACTGCACACCCTATGGCTATGATGGCTTCTGCCGTTTCAGCTCTCTCTACATTTCATTTTGAACACCTAAAAGTTGATTCTGATAAAGATAAACAGGTTATGGCCAGACGTCTTATAGCAAAGATTCCAACACTTGCGGCTTTTGCTTATAGACGCTCTTTGGGCATCCCTTTCATATATCCGGATATTGAGCGTTCATTTAGTGAAAATTTTCTATATATGATGAGGGCTTATCCCGGCTGTGACTGTGAGATTCCAGAACTTGAAGTAAAAGCTTTAGATACCATATTTACTCTTCATGCAGAGCATGAACAAAACGCATCGACATCAACAGTCAGAGGTGTCGCTTCAACCGGTGCTCATCCTTACGCTTCTATATCAGCCGGTATCAGTGCTTTGTGGGGACGTGCTCATGGTGGAGCAAATGAGTCGGTTATAGCTCAACTCAACATGATAGGAAGCGTTGATAACGTAGATGATTTTATAGCCAAAGCAAAAGATCCCGACAATCCATTTAAGCTTATGGGTTTTGGTCACCGTGTTTATAAAAACTTCGACCCTCGTGCAAAAATATTGAAAAAACTACTTGATGAGCTAGAAGATGAGATTGATGTAAATAGTGAACTTTTAAAGATAGCTCAAAAAATTGAGAAAATTGCACTAGAAGATGACTATTTTATCTCAAGAAAACTTTATCCAAATATAGATTTTTACTCAGGTCTTATTTTAACTGCACTAAAGATACCAAGAAGTATGTTTACATGTATCTTTGTTATAGGAAGAACAGTAGGTTGGATAAGTCAATGGATGGAACTAAATGAAGACCCAGAGAAGAAAATAGCCAGACCAAGACAGAGATATATAGGTTCTAAAGCCAGAGAGATATAAAAATGAGCAATAAAAAACGCTTAATAAGTGATATACAGAGATTGTTAAATACCTATTCAGATACAACAACAACAAGCATAAATCCTGAACTTTTAGAGTTTATGGATGAGCTTACACTAAAAAGTATTATAAATGATATTTTAACTCAGCAAGAGCATGTAAATAGCGACAATAGAGAGTGGTTGGAACAATTTAAAACTGATAATAATCAATAAATATTTTTTTTGTTTATTAAATTTGTTGTTTAATTTAATGTTTGTTAATAAAGCATGTTGTATAATACCGATGAAAATTAAAAAGATAGGAAATACAATGTCAACAATTGATTTAGTACGCTTAACAGAACAGACAAAAAAATTGACTGCTATGGTCGTAGAAGATGAAGCAGTAGCAAACGAACTGCTTAGTTCTACATTTAAAAACTTTTTTTCAGATGTAACATCTGCATTTGACGGAAAAGAGGCTCTTAGACTATACGAAGAGAAAACTCCAGATATTGTTTTTGTAGATATAATCATGCCGGAAATGGATGGTATCGAGCTTTCACGCCGTATCAAAGCTATCAATCCAAATCAGATTATTATTGTAATCTCTGCAAGTAATGATATTCAAAAAATTTCAGAGTCTATAGAGATTGGTGTAAACAGTTTTATCCAAAAACCGATAGATACTAAAAAAATTATCGAACTCTTAGATAATATCACTGTTCTTGTAAATAAAAAGAAAAAAATAGAGACAAAAACTTTCTCAATTTCTCTTCCACTTGATCTATATGATGAAGTTAATGACAACGCAAAAGCAGAAAGTATCTCTAAAAATGCTGTAATTATTCGTGCACTTCGTGCATTTTATAAAGATAAATAATCCATTTTAAAATTCCATTAATTTAATGGGATTTTAAGATTATTCCCCGTATAATTTCGACCTATCAAATTAGTGGCCCCTTCGTCTAGCGGTTAGGATCCATGGTTTT
>WFND01000009.1 GCA_015484575.1 Helicobacteraceae bacterium | reverse complement strand
ATATTGATGGTGAAGTGATGCATCTTCAAGAGGTTTTTCGTGCTATTTACGCAAATCATATGTATGAATAGCTGGTAATTGATAGAGATTTTAAAGTTGTTGAGTATTCAGACAGATCTATAAATTACTGTGATGAGAGACTGCTAAAATCAGACAAAACAGACATCTTTGCGTTGTTGCCGGAGCTTTTTGGTATGGATAGAGAGCTTAATGCACTTTTGTATGAAAATGCAGAGCCTATCTTCTTACACTACATATTTAAAGAGCCAAATTTTTATATAAATATAAGAGTACATCAAGGAAGACACAAAGAGACTCTGATTATTCTTTTTGAAAATGTAACAGATATGGCAAAAATGGATCAGGCACTAATTCAAGATGCAAATGAAAAATCTCTTCTGCTTGATGAGTTGGCTTTAAAAAACAGGCAGCTTAAAGAGTTTAATGAAAAGATGCAAGAGTTGGTTAAGATAGAGACAGAGAAAAATCTTGAAAAACAGAAAATGCTCGAACTAAGCTCACGTCATGCACAGATGGGTGAGATAATAGGCATGATAACGCATCAGTGGAAACAGCCTTTAGGTGTTATAAATATGTCATGTGCATTTTTGGAAATATCAAAATATAAAAATAATTTAAGTGATGAGATATTTTTCAAACAGCTAAATGATATAAAAAAGCAAGTGACATATATGAATGATACGGTGATGGATTTTCAACAATTTTTTAATCCTTCAAAAGTCAAATACGATTTTAATATCAAAAAAAGCATTAATACCGTTATAGATTTAATACGCAACGAGTATGATATAAAAAATATCAAGATTGAGCTTAAAGGCGATGATAATATAGTGGTAAACGGATACGCAAATGAGTATAACCAAGTTATATTGTCTATTTTAAATAATGCTAGAGATGTCTTTATGCAAAATCCACGGGATAATATGAAGATTGTTATAGATGTATCAAAAAAAGAGAAATGCTCTTACGTAACTATAACAGATAATGCAGGCGGGGTAGATGAGAGTATTATAGATAAAATATTTGATGTTTACATGAGTACAAAACCTGATGGTTCAGGTTTAGGGCTTAATATTGCCAAGAGTGTTATAGAGAAAAATATGAACGGTGAGCTTAAAGTTCGTAATGTAAAAGATGGAGCAGAGTTCTCTATCTTAGTCTAATCCACGGATAGATTTTTAATATATCTTTATAGTAGATTTTAGGTATCTGTATTAAGAGAGGCTCTTTTTTATAATCCAGCCAGTCTAAAAGTTTTTTAAGACTCTCTTTTGACATACTTGTGCATCCTGATGTTGGAGAGTTTTGATTTTTTTGTATATGTAAAAATATACATGAGCCGTGAGAAGGTGTATTGTTCTCGTTATGCTTTACAACTACACCTATCTCATATAGATTGTCTTTACGTCTCATATTTTCGTAACTTTTTATATTATCTCTATCGCTTACATGTAAGAGTTGATTATAATAGGTGCTGTTTACATCATCTACACATATAAGATCTTTATCGGCATATATATATGGTAGTTTTGTAGATATATTCTGCTCATATCCAAAAGCAGTGCCTAACTTAAACAGACCCGCAGGTGATTTACCGTCTCCTTCACGCTTGAGTGGTTCACCTGCTTTATGTTGAATCTCTCTTATGCCCTCACCCCAAGCTAAACCTGACCTTCCGAGATTAACACTAAATGGCAAAAAAACTCTGCTATAGTGCTTATCTTTTTTTTCAAATGTAAATAATTTGGCGGTAGTAGAGTTAAAATCATCCGATAAAACCAAAATAATCTGATTATCAGCTTTTATTATGGTAGATAATAGAACAATTACTTGAATAATCTTAAACATTTAGCACACTTTATATTTATTTAAAGATTAGTATATTAGCATATAAGATATAAAAGGGGAAAAGATGGGCATTGAAATTCGCAAAGCTAAGCAGAGTGATGTTGAGTTATTGGCATGGGCTATGTTTGAAAGTTCACGAACAAATAAAGCTATAGGTCTGTTTGATCTGATATTTGAACCTGCCGATGATGAGCAGTTGTTAAAAAAATTAAGAAATCTTGCCCAGACTGATACAAAGAGTTATTGTCATTATAGTAATTTTTTAGTTGCCCTAGAAGATGGCAGAGAGGTTGGTGTTTTATGTGGTTATGAGCCTCGTATCACAAAAAATGATACTCTCTCAAAAGCACTTTTAGAGCTGGGTATTGATGAGAGTTATAAAGAGAGAATTGCACCTTATAACTCCTGCATGTTAGAGCTTGACAGGCAGACATGGATGCTTGATTTCATGGAGGTTAAAGATGATGCTCATGAACTTAGCATCTTAAAAGAGCTGGTTCAAAAGTCTCTGCTTAGTGCTAGATTAAAAGGTTACAGAAAGGTACAGACTTTAGTTGAGATAGGCTCTGCCGAGGTACAACTAACATATAAAAAGTTGGGCTTTGATGTTATAGATGAGAAGCAGAGTGATGAGTATTTCTCTACTTTTGGAAGTCTTGGCATTGTTCGATTGGGTATGCACTTATAACTTTGGAGCTTTCAGCACTCTCTCTTTTGCCTCCTCTGTTTGCCATTATTATGGCACTCTTAACAAAACGTGTATTTATCTCTTTGCTTAGTGGAATTTTACTAGGTGAATTGATACTCTCTGATTTTTCGGTTACGGCATCAATTAGCGGTTTTTTTGAACTTATATCTACTCTTTTGCAAAAAGGGTGGATTTTAAAAACATTGAGTTTTGTTATCTTAGTCGGCTCTGTTATGTCACTTTTAGAGATTTCAGGTGCATTACATGCTCTTATACACTATGTAAGTGAGCGTCAAAAATGGATAAAATCACCAAGAAGCGCCTTAGTATTTACCTATCTTATAGGCGTGTTGATATTTATTGAGTCTTCTATAACATCACTTATTGCCGCTGGAGTAGGGCGACCTCTTTGTGATAGATACAATATACCACGTGCAAAACTGGCTTTTGTGTGTGATTCAACATCAGCACCAATCTGCTCTTTGATAGCACTAAATGGCTGGGGAGCATTGATTTTAGGGCTTATTGTGGCACAATTGGGCAGTCAAGATGGCATATCTATACTTTTAGAGTCACTCCTTTTTAACTTCTATGCCATAGCTGCTTTGGTGGTGACTTTTTTAGTCATCTGGTTTGACCTTGATACAAAAGCTATGAGAGAAGCTGTTGTTATGCAAGAGTCAAAGTTTGTTGATGTAAAAGCAAAGTTATCTTATCTTCTAGCTCCTATTTTTGTGATGATAAGCTCTGTATTTGTATCTCTGTATATCACAGGTGAAGGTTCGATTTTAAAAGGTAGCGGTTCTAGTGCCATCTTTCACTCTATTTTAGCAACTTTGACTCTTATGTTTATGATGTATAAAAGAGATATAGGCGTTAAAAAGTGGTTTTTTAGTGCATACAAGGGTGCAAAATCTATGTTTGGCATAGCTCTTATACTGCTTTTGGCATTTATGATAGGCAAGGTGACTCAAAATCTGCACACAGGAGAGTATTTGGCCTCTTTTGCCGGTGATATACTAAATCCTTACTACCTTGGAGCTGTTATATTTCTTATCAGCTCTGTTATGGCATTTGCAACGGGTAGCAGTTGGGGAACTTTTAGTATTATGATACCTATTGCTATACCGCTTGGGCTTAGTATGGATGTTCATCTTCCTCTTTTGATAGGTGCTGTTATCTCCGGCGGGGTATTTGGGGATCACTGCTCTCCTATCTCTGATACGACTATTATCTCCTCGGTTGCGGCAGGTTGTGATCATATAGAGCATGTAAAAACACAACTGCCCTATGCTCTTATATCCGGTTTCATAGCAGTTGTTGCATTTTTAATATCTGGAGTGATTTTAGCCAAATGATAAAAGCAAAGATACTTCTACTTGAAGATGACATCGCCTTAAATGAGACATTAAGCGAGTATCTTCAAGATAATGGTTATGAAGTTATAAGCGTATTTGATGGTCAAGATGCTCAAGAGAGACTATATGAAGAGCAGTTTGACCTGCTTCTTTTTGACGTAAACGTACCAGAGCCTAACGGATTTGAACTCTTACATGTAAGCAGAAAAAACTCTATTAAAACACCGGCTATATTTATGACAACACGCTCAAGTATGCAAGACTTAGAGCAGGGGTACAGAAGCGGCGGAGATGATTACATAAGAAAACCTTTTGAGCTAAAAGAGCTTCTTTTGCGTATTGAGAGTATGTTAAAGAGAAACTATTTTCACAGCAATGATGATATTATAGAGCTAAACAGTCGTGCCACTTACAATATCACAAATGCACACTTAAGTATAGACGGTGTTTTGGTAAACTTGTCAGATAAAGAGTCTCGTCTGTTAAAACTGTTTGTTCAAAGAAGAGGAGAACTTTTAACTCATGAGGTTATCACCTCTCATCTATGGGATTATGAGCAGATTAGCAGTGACGATGCTTTGCGTACTTACATCAAAAAACTGAGAAAACTTCTCGGAAAGGATAGTATTGTTTCACACAAACGACTCGGCTATCAGTTTCGCTGAAAAACGGAGCTTTAGACTATTTATACTTCTGTACTCTTTTATGAGTATCTCTATTTTAACGCTTCTTGGAGTGATGTATCTAAATTCTCAAAAAGAGCAGATGTTACTAGAACATCGACTCGCTATGCAACTTCAAAGTGAGAGCTATATTCCAAAATTACGAAGATGGCTCTCTCAAGATGCGACTTTAGTGCAATATCCCATAGATTTGGCATATAACACAGCCTTTTATAATCTGCTTGGCATGAAGGTTGAAGGTTTTTTACAAAAGCCGTTTTTTCATCCAAAAGAGAGTATAGAGCTTCAAGATGGATATATCCACTTTTACATCTCATTAGCCTCTTATGAGCTTGGGGATTTTTATATAGTTTTTGAGACAAAAGATGATGGCTTGTGGTTAAAAGAGAGCCTGAAAAATATCATCATATATGGAACTTTTCTCTTTTTTATCTTGGTCTTCATAGGTTATCTTCTATCAAGACTTATATTTGCACCTATGCGTGAGGCGATAACTCTGCTAGATCACTTCATAAAAGATACAACACATGAGCTAAATACACCGCTTCAAACTATAAAAGCAAATATACAGATGATAGATACGGATACATTAAGCGAAAAAAATCATAAAAAACTTTTGCGTATCTTGATAGCTTCAGAGACTATCTCATCTATATATGATGATTTGACTTTTTTGATGTTAAATCATAAGGTGTCTATAGAGAATGAGAGTTTAAATATATCGCAAATATTAAAAGAGAGGGTAGAGTACTTTAGGTATCGTATAGAGCAAAAAGGTTTACATGTAAGTATGGACTTAGATGAGAGTGTTATGCTTGATATGGATAAAAACAGAGCCATACGACTTATAGACAATCTTATCTCAAATGCTATAAAATATAATAAAAGAGATGGAGATATAGCTTTACATGTAAATAAGCAAGGCTTACATGTAAGTGATAGCGGTATAGGTATAAAGAGAGAGAAGTTAGATGAGATATTTAAACGTTATGTCAGAGTAAGCGAAAATGGCGGTGGTTTTGGGATAGGTTTGCATATAGTGGCAAAAATTGCAAGGTATTATGATTTTAAGATAGATATTAAAAGTAGTCCCGATAGGGGAACTACTATCTCTATTTTTTGGTAGTGATATACTCAGCTATTGCCTCGGCATCAGCGTCACTTAAAGTAGCTACCTGACCTTTCATAAGTGCTTTCATAGCACCACCGTAAGTTCCGTCTTTGTAACCTTTGATAGCTGTTACAATCTCATCTTTTGTAAAATCTTTTATAACCTTACTTTTACCCAAAGCTCTTTTTTCAGCATTAGCTCCATGACATGCAGAACATTTTTTAAACAGAGCAGCTCCATCAGCTGCACCTAAAATAGCGGTTAATGTCAGTATTGCGATTAAAGTTTTCATAATCGTTCTCCTTTTTGTTGTAAGTAGCAGAGCATAAATAATCTCATAGTTCAATGAGATTATTTATGCTCTGCTACTTATAACAAAAAGGAGAACGATTATGAAAATTTTAATCGCAATACTGACATTAACCGCTATTTTAGGTGCAGCTGATGGAGCTGCTCTGTTTAAAAAATGTTCTGCATGTCATGGAGCTAATGCTGAAAAAAGAGCTTTGGGT
>WFND01000008.1 GCA_015484575.1 Helicobacteraceae bacterium | reverse complement strand
CGCTAACGCTATGTTTTCCTCAGCGGAAAGCTCACGCAACCTATTGCTTAATTTTATAATATATTAATTGGCGATAACAACCATTGCATCACGCAAGGTTCTATCTTTATATTTGTAACCTTTTTGAAAAGTATTTACAATCTCACCGCTATCATGCTCATCTGAATCCACCTGCTGTACGGCATGGTGAACATTTGGATCAAACGGCTCATCTTCACTTACTTGCTTAATACCGTGTTTTTCTAAAACACTGAGAAGTTGCTTCATGGTTAATTCAACACCCTCCTCTAACTTTTCTAAAAGTTGTTCGGCATCTGCTTCTACTTTTGTAGCGGCAATTGCCCCTTCTAGTGAGTCTATAACAGGTATCAAGTCTTTTGCAAGTTTCTCTTGTGCATACTCCAATGCCTGATATTTTTCACGTTCTAATCTTTTTTTAATATTGTCAAAATCAGCATGAACACGAGCATATTTATCCTGCTGTGCCGCTAAAGCTGATTTTAATGTCTCTAATTCATCTACTTCTTCTATCTCAGATTCGTTATCTTCAACTTCATCAGTTGATTCCAACTCCTCTTGCGAGATCTCATTTTTCTCTCTGTTTGACATAAATTTTTGACTCCTTTTTGAAATCTGGACGTATTATAACACATGAGTCGTTTACTGTCAAGTCTTTATTTAGTTTTTTTATTTAGATAAGTTGAGTCCAAACGACTCATATCTAAAAACTGATAGAATAAAATTATAATCTTGCTATAATACTCTAAACGCAACAAAAAGGGTTTAGATTGTCACTTCTTAAATCAAAAAAATTCCTCTCTATAGTTTTATTTATGGTTGCACTACTTATGTGGATGATGCCCATACCTGAGGGCTTAAAACCAAATGCTTGGTATCTGTTTGTTATCTTTTTCACAACTATTGCTAGTATTATTTTAACACTACTTCCGATATTTACTGCCTCTATTTTAGCTGTATCTTTTGCTATATTAAGCAATACAATGGATACAAAAGCCGCTTACGGTGGTTTTGATGAGAGCTTTATACTTCTGATTATCGTAGCATTTTTAGTAGCCCGTGGTGTTGTTAAATCTGGACTTGGTAAACGAATTGCACTTCATATAATCAGAAAATTTGGCGGCTCGACTTTGGGACTTGGCTACTCTATGGTAGCTACAGATATGATAATAGCACCGGCATTTCCCAGCAACACTGCCCGTTCTGGTGTTTTATATCCTATAGTAGAATCTTTAGCACACGATAGCGGCTCAAAAACAGGAGATAAAACTCAAAGAAAGATGGGTTCATACCTTATGATGAACTCTATGGCTGGAATCGCTATCTCTTCATCACTCTGGCTGACTGCTATGGCATCAAATCCGGTTGGAGCTGCGATAGCTTCTCAAATGGGCATAGATATAACATTTTCATCATGGTTTAAAGCCGCCATAGTTCCTGCATTTACAGCTTTTATAGTTATTCCTTGGCTGCTTTACAAGATATTTCCACCTGAATTAAAAGATACTCCACAAGCTCCAAAAAAAGCAGAAGATGAGCTTAAAGCTATGGGAAAAGTGAGTAAAAACGAGTGGATTACAGGTGCCGTTTTTATAACAATGGTAACTTTGTGGGCACTCTCTTCCATCTTGGCTTTGGACAAAACAGCTATAGCTCTTGGCGGTTTGGCTATCTTAATGATTAGCAAAATTTTTACAATGGAAGATATGAAGACTCAAGGAGATGCTCTGGCTACTTTAGTCTGGTTTGCCATCTTGTATGCAATGAGTTCTGAGCTTAATCGTCTTGGTTTTATGACCTATGTAGGAGAAGCGATATCAGATCAACTAACAGGGCTTAGTTGGCAACTTGTATATGTGATATTAATCATCTTATATGTGCTGATTCACTACCTTTTTGTTTCGCAAACTGCTCATATGTTAGCACTCTTTGGTGTCTTTTTACATGTAGGTATTGATGCCGGTGTAGATGGTAAGCTTTTGGCTTTGATGTTACTATTTGCTACAAATTTCAACTCTGTTATAACACCTCAAGGCTCATCGGCAAATGTTCTTTTTGCAGGTTCTGGCTATCTTAAAGCCTCTGAAATATATAAAAATGGAGGTATAGTCACATTTGCAAATACCGTAATTTTTCTTACGATAGGTACAGCTTGGATACTATTTATAAGCTAATTTTGATATACTAAAAGACAAAATTTTTAAATAAGGCATAAACATGAATACTGCAAAGATAGCTCTTGCGTTTATATTCGTACTCACTTTATCACTCTGTGCAAAAGAGACCTCTGCTCTGACTTCTTCATCTTTAACAGATGTGAAAATACAGAGTGTATTAACGGAAGCTTACAACAAATTCAAAGATGACGACAGTGGGAAAAACGCTGATTATATCAAAGCACTTGCAGAGGTTAATCCTAAAATTTTTGCTATAACTTTAGTTACTCCAGATGGAAAGATATATGAGATTGGAGATACAAAAGAGCTTGTATCTATACAGTCTATCTCAAAAGTCTTTACGGCATCTCTGCTTTTACAAGAGAGAGGTGATAAGTTTCTTCAAGAGAAGGTAGGAGTAAATGCCACAGGTCTTGCATTTAACTCTGTTATAGCCATAGAGCTTCATGGACGTACCGCTAGTAACCCTTTTGTAAATGCCGGTGCTATCGAAAGTACCAGCTGGATAAAAGCGAAAAACTCGGCAGATAGATGGTACAGCATAAAGCAAAATATGAATGACTTTGCAGGACGCAAACTACCGTTTAATGAGAAAGTATATATCTCTGAAGTGCATGATAACAAAAGCAATCAAGCCATAGCAAAACTTCTTGATGCAAATAATCTTATGGGTTCTGACCCACTTGAGGCAACAACAGTTTACACTAAACAGTGTTCTGTCAATATATCTTCACACGATTTAGCAGTTATGGGTTCATCACTTGCAAATCATGGAGTAAATCCTATCAGTAAAAAGAGGGTTTTAGACTCAAAATATGTTCCTAAACTATTGGCAGTTATGGCAACTGCCGGTCTTTATGATAATGCGGGTGATTGGTTGTATGCGACAGGTACCCCCGCAAAAAGTGGTGTCGGTGGCGGTATTTTAGCTGTAGTTCCGGGCAAATTGGCTATAGGTGTCGTATCTCCTCCTCTTGACAAATACGGCAACAGCGTAAGAGGTCAAGAAGCCGCAGCTTATATAATAAACAGACTTGGATTAAATCCGATGGCACAATAATGGAAATTTATGAAAAAAATTAATCTAATCTTAACTACATTTTTTGCATCTTCAATTTTAACAGCTTCTCAACATATAGAGTTGGGAGACGGTTGGCTGCTTGGTGGAGATATTAGAAGTGGTTGGGTTGGGTATGATTATCAAAACCCTCCTCCGGGAGACGCTAACATAAACAGAGGGCATACCGACTCAAAAGGTATATATCTTATGCCTAAAATATCTATTATAACACCCACAATAGCTGGATTTCATGCTAAAATTACAGGTGCAGGAGCAACTGATTTTGGCATAAATGACCCAGATTATGCAAGTCGTACTTTTGTTTTTGGCTCAGATGCCAAACCCTATGCAATTTTGCAAGAGGCGTATCTAACATATGATAAAAATAAAAATCACCTTTTAATCGGGGCGGAAGAGTTTTCAACCCCCATGATAGATACAGACGACTGGTATATGTTGGCAAATACTTTTCAACTAGCTTACTACACAAATACGATGCTTGAGTATAATAAATTTACATTTGGGTACTTTTATAAAATGGCAGGTGTTTGGGATAGTGGTGCAGACGGTACAAACTACCACTCTATGTCCGATGCAAGTTTCGTATCTGTAAAAGATAAAAAAAATGCTGACGACTCCGGTGTAATCTTCGGTGAATATCAGTTTAAAAACTCTTCACACAATCTTCAGATATGGAACTATTACGCAACAGATCTATACAACACCCTCTTTATTCAGTATGATTATACAAATAAGACAAATTTTTTAAATTATGATTTTGGTCTGCAACTAATAAATTTTAAAGAGGTCGGTGCTTTGGCAGATAACGACTATTCAGAGATAGATTACAGTCTCTATTCTGTAAGATTTGACGGCAGCTTTGATATGGGTATAGATTTTGCAACAGGTATAGCAAAATATACAGACGGTAAAGGTCAAAATGAGACACTTGGTGCATGGGGCGGGTATCCGTACTTTGCAAATGGTATGATTTTTCACTTTTTTGAAGCCGGTTCTTTGCAAAATACAGCTTCATACAAGGCACAAATAGGTTATAAATTTTCAGATGAACATTGGCTCGGTTTTCGTCACACCTATTGGGATTTAGATCCAAAATACTCAAAATCATCGCAAGGAAAACCGCAAGATGAGATGATAATGTACGGTATCCGTTACAGTTACAATTCAGGCAGCGGGGCTTATTTTACAGGTACATATGAGTATGTAGATTTAGATAATGAACCTAGCACTTTCTCTCTTCGTCTTATAGGTGGTTATAAATTTTAAAGCGTAATTACGCTTTAATACGATTATATATTACATGTAAGGAATTATTATGAAATGGTTTTATACTTTTTTTGCTCTTTTAGCTTCTATATTTGCACTTATCTATACTCTTGTTTTCACCTCTGTCGGTAACGGAATACTTCAACCGATAATAGAAGAGAAAATCAACGAACATATAGCACTGAAAAGCCAACTTGAAAATTTTGAGTTAGATAGTGATTCATTTAACATTATTTTAGCCTTAACACCTAAAAATAAGATAACGGTTGTAGGAAACTTCGCTCTTATCTCTCAAAGTTTTAATATCTCATACCGCTTAAGACTAAACAATCTTGAAGCACTAAAGCCTTTAACAAAAAAACCTCTCTTTGGCAAATTTCATACAGAGGGAACGGTCATAGGAGACCTTGGCAAAATTGATGTAAAAGGTACAAGTGATATAGCTAGTTCAAAGACAAGTTACAGTGTTACATTAAAAGATTTTAATCCATCCTCCATAAAAGCCGTTATCGACGGAGCTAAAGTGGAACAACTTCTTGCCATTGTCGCAGAAGAGCCTTATGCTACATCTACTTTACATGTAAACGCAGACATGACCTCAATAAAACCTGAAAATCTTCAAGGTGATGTCAAGATAGAGCTTAGTAACGGAGTGCTAAACCCTCAACTAATGAAGCGTGATTTTAATATAACAATCGCAAAAACCACATTTGCACTTAAACAAACGGCAAAGTTACACGGAAAAGATATAGACTATGTAACAACTCTTGAATCAAACTTGGCAAAGATACTGTCATCTGGCACACTCTCTCCTAAACCTCTAAAAACCGATCTGGTATATGAGATAGATTTTAAAGAGTTGGCACTTCTTAGACCTATAACAAAATCTCCTCTTCGTGGTCCTTTTAGCACAAAAGGGAGTGTAAAGGGTGATGAAAAGCTGATGAAGATAGTTGGAAACAGCAATATAGCTCAAAGCAAAACAACTTACAATGTAGAACTAAAAAAGCTAAAACCCTCAAAAGTTATTGCCAATATCAAAAACGCAAAACTTGAGAAGCTACTATATATGGCAGGACAACACAGATACGCAACCGCTATGTTAAATGCCGATGTGAAACTGAAAAACCTTGATCCAAAAGATCTTAGAGGGGATGCAAAAATCACTCTAAAAAATGGAAAAGTAAACTCAAAACTTATGAAGAGAGATTTTAATGTTACTCTGCCTAAAACAAGTTTTGCCATAGATTCCAATACAGCCTTAAAAGGTAAAGATATAGATTACTCTATAAATCTCAACTCAAATCTTGCTAAAATCAGTTCAAAAGGAAGTGTAAAACCTGCAAGTAGTGCTATGGATTTAAGTTATAAGCTAAATATAGAGATGCTAGAGCTGCTCAAACCTATCACAAATGCTCCGTTGCGTGGTGAATTTAACCTCAAAGGAACGGCAAAAGGGGATAAAAAACTCTTACATGTAAAAGGTTCAAGTGATTTAGCCTCTAGTGATACAAGCTTCAATATCAATCTTGTGGAATTTAAGCCAAAAGAGGTCAATGCGGATATTAAGAACTTACACTTAAGCAAGTTGCTGTATATGGTAGAACAGCCTCACTTTTTAAAAAATGGACTTCTAAATACAACCATACGCATAAAAGATGCAAGAAAAGGTCAACTTGACGGCAGTGTGACAAATGTCATCTCAAGAGGTCTTGTTGATGGAAAAACAACGGCTAAAGAGTTTAATTTTACAACTATGCCTAGAGTTACGTTTGATGCTAAAACCAGCTCTACTTTAAAAGCTAACACCATACAGAGCAAAGTAGATTTAAACTCAAATATAATAACACTTGACGTACCTTCTGCCAAATTAGAGTTAAAAGACGGCTCTATAAAAAGCAACTATGTTATAAAACTTCCTGATTTAAGTAAACTATACTTTGCTACAGCCCAAGAGATGCAAGGCGATATAACATTTAAAGGAGAGTTTAAAAAAGCTAAAAATTTAGATTTCAATGCCCACTCTGACACGTTAGATGGAACTATTGATGCTACTTTGCACAATGATAATTTTAGAGCTAATCTTAAAAATTTACAGACTCTAAAGATACTGCACATGATTGTCTATCCTGAGATATTCAAATCTAACCTAAACGGTCAGCTTAATTATAATCTAGCCAAAAAATCCGGTAAACTTGACTCAAATCTCAGTGATGGAAAATTTACAAAAAATCAGATGGCAGATCTGTTAAAACAGTACTCAAAATATGACCTATACAAAGAGAATTTTCAAACCACACTCAAAAGTGATATAACACAAAAACGTATCTTGTCAGACCTTATGATGAGAGGCGGCAGCGTAAGTATAAGCGATAAAAAAATGCTTCTAGCACCTAAATCACATCAGATAAAATCTGACTTGAAAGTGGTGATAAACAATAATCCAGTAACCATTAAACTACGTGGAAATGTTAAAAAACCAGATGTTAAACTAAATGCAAGTGAACTTCTAAAGCGAGAAGCAGGTAAGGCTATAGAGAAAGAGCTTGGCAATTTGCTTAAGGGGCTTTTTTAGAACCTTTTTTATAGAAAAAGACCAACAATATGGCAGAACCTATAATCATAAAAGAGCTTAGCTCTTGCCCTTTTGTGAGCCAACCGCAACAGATAAATCCTAGCTGTGGGTCTGGTTGTCTCCAAAATTCTGCTATAAAACGCATAAGTCCATACATAAAACCATATACCAAAACCAATTCACCCTCATAATGCTTATGTTTTCTATACATGTAAAGCACCAAAAAGATGACAACACCTTCTAAAAATGCCTCATATAGTTGTGAGGGATGACGCAGTACTCCATCTACATATATGCCTATTGGCAGATCTGTAACACGTCCCACAAGCTCCTGATTTAAAAAATTTCCGATACGTCCAAATACATAACCGGCAGGAACAGCAATAACAGCAATATCTAAAATCTTCCAGATAGGTGCTTTTTTTACATAATAGTAGGTAAAAGAACCTGCAAAAAAACCTATAACCGCACCATGAAAACTCATACCTCGAATACCTACAAACTCACCATGAGAATAGGGATTAAAGATATTCCATGGAGCAGAGAGATACTCACCGGCATTTACATCATAAAAGATGATATAGCCTATCCTTGCACCTAAAATAACACCTATCTCTACATAGATAAAGTAATCATCAAGCTGTTTTTGTGTTATATCTATGTTGTCATGTTTTGCTATCCATTTTCCCACATACAGAGCCGTAAGCAGTGCTAAAACATACATCATTCCATACCAATGTACAGATAGACCAAAAAGATTAAAGGCTACGGGGTTAAAATTGCTATAGATATTGTTCCAAAATTCCATAATTATCCTATTTTATATCACTTACATGTAAAGAGTATAACATACCCTCTTCACTGACTATATGTACCATATCACCATCAAGAGCGACACCTTCAATCTGACCTAAATTGTCTAATTTTTTTCTTCTCCATCTGCCTTCAAAAAGATTTTTCTTACCCTTTGGCTCGACAATATATATAGATTTATAAGTCAATATAGCTATGATTTTACCATCACTGTCTGCTGATGTGACCCTGTCATCAAGAGTATAATCTGAAATCTTTTGAGCTATGTGCTTTTTTAAAAGATAGAGAGTCGTATCTGTATCTGCTCTATGTTTTGTTAATAGATAAACCTTATCATCAAATGAGAACATCGCTTCACAATCAAAGTTTTTTCTTCTATATTTTGAGCTTTTCTGGTCGCTAAATATAAAACTCTCTCGTTTTATAGGTCTGATTTTCTTCTCTTTATATGGGTTTGGCTCTTTTATTGTATATATTGTTAAATCTTTGCGTCTGTTTTTATTGTTACCAAAGTCACCTATTAAGATATTTCCCCGATAATATGTTAAATCTTCCCAGTCTCTATTTGCGGCTTTTTTTACTTTTATCTTTTTTATCAGTTTAAGAGTTTTTCTATCTAGTGCATAGAGCCTCGACTTATCTCCTGAATCATTGTGACTCCAGAGAACATCCGGATATCTTCTGCTTACTAGAAGTCCTGATGCCTCATCTAGTTTTTTAGTTTTTATCTTCTGCATCTTTATCTCTGCTTGTAATATTAATGTACATAGTAAAATAAGAGTAACTGCTTTCAATCTTCTAACGCCTCTGCTATAAGCTCTATAGGATTTTTAAACACTACATCAACATCTGCTGCGGATAGAGAGTTTGTTATCTGCATTCTACATGCCGAACACTCAGATGCAACAACTTTGGCGTTAGTATTTTTAATCATAGCTGCCTTCGGTTTTCCTACTGCCTCTGCAAAATGAAACTTCTCACTCTGCATAGTAACACCGCCAAAACCGCAACAGCTGTTTGAATCGCTCATCTCCGTGATAGTATAATTTTTACCTATTAAGTTTCTTGGCTCTTGATGAATACCCTGCATCTTTTTTGCATGGCATGGATCATGATAGGTTATGCTTAAATCTTGCCGTTTTTTTGAAGCTAAGAGCTTATTTAACTCCGTATGCTTATCTAACCACTCCGTAGCCATATATATCTTATCTTTAAGCACTCTTGCTCTTGCTCTCCAATCTGGCTGGTCATGAAAATAGTGTTCATAATCAATCTTTATCATAGCACTACACGTAGCTTCTGGGATAATTATAGCTTCTACTTCATCTATAAAAGTCTCAAAATACTCTATATTTTTCTTAGCATTATGATCTACCGTAGCAAAATCTCCTGTAAAATATGCCGGTGCACCACAGCAGAGCTGTTTTTTGGGAATCATAACATCTATCTCTAACTTTTCTAAGATACTCATCAAACCTCTGCCCGTATCTGTGTAGTTATAGTTTGTTAAACAGCCTATAAATATCGCTACTTTACGCTCTCCACCATTTGAAGTATGCTCTGCAAACGAGTTTAAAAATGAGGTTTTACTCATACTCGGCAAGAGGCGATTTTTTTTAATCAGCGGAAGATTAAAACGCGGTTGCATAGAGTTTTGCTTCTCTTTTATCTTAAAACCGCAACTCTGCACAACATAGCCCATCTTAAAAAGAATATCCATAGTAAAACGGTGACGTAAAAGATAGAAAAATACCTTCTTAAACAGAGCCATACCAAACTTATCTGCTATATCTGCACGAACCTGCTCTATCACCATATCAGTAGGCAGATCCTTTGGACACACTTCAACACAAGCAGTACATAAAAAACAGCTCTCAAATATATCTTTTGCCGTTTTATCAAGCTCTAAGTGACCTTTTTGATACGCTCCTAAAAGGTCTATAAATCCACGAGGAGATGTGACTTCATCTGCATTTACATTGTGTATGGTACAGACAGGAATACATTTTCCACACTTTACACAAGCATCAGATGTTTGAGAAAAATTAAATATCTCTTTTTGCATTTTTAAACTGTCTTAGAGAAGGTCTTTTTACTCTGTGCATGTTTGCCCATATACGCATCAAAAGGCATAGAGATATTGCGTATAAGCAGAGTACCGGTAGGCTTACATGTAATATGTTTATCATCCATATCAATCAAGCCATCTTCGACAAAAGGGTGCAACTGCTCTATAGCATCTGCAAAATACTCTTTAAACACAAGCTTAAACTTTCTCTCAAAACGTCCAATATCAAGTTTAAAATTGCTCATCAACTCCATAATGACATATTGACGTATTTTATCATCTTCATTTAGCTCTACACCACGTTCAAATGGTAGTTTTCCAGCATCAATAGCCGCTTCATACTCGTGCATATCTTTAAAATTTTGTGCATAATAATCAGCTGCTCCCTCCCCTATGGAAGTTAAACCGACACCTATTAAATCTGCTCCGCCTTTTGTTGTGTAGCCTTGAAAATTTCTATGAAGTTCACCTTTTTTTATAGCTTTAAAAAGCTCATCATCAGGCTTTGCAAAGTGATCCATACCTATCATCTTATAACCGTGTGACTCCATAAATTTTATGGTATATTGCATAATCTGAAGTTTAACATCCGGACGCGGAAGAGTTGTCTCATCTATCTTTCTCATAGTCTTTTTAAGCCAAGGCACATGAGCATAGTTAAATACCGCAAAACGATTTGGATTTAACGTGATAACTTTTTCCAAAGTCTCTTTAAAAGTCTCTAACGTCTGAAACGGCAGTCCGTAAATCAGATCAACATTTACACTTATCATATTATATTTACGAGCCAAATCCATCGCTTTTTTTGTTATATCATAAGGTTGAACACGGTGAACTGCAACCTGTACTTTTTCATTAAAATCTTGAATACCGAAACTCACACGGTTAAATCCGGCTCTGCTCATGACTTTCATCTGCTCTTCATTTATATGACGAGGGTCTATCTCACAACTAATCTCTGCATCTTTTGCAAAATTTTTAAAGTGTCCTTTTATCGTTTTGATAATAGTCTCTAACTCTTTAGCACTAAAAAAAGTCGGTGTACCGCCGCCAAAGTGCATCTGAATCACTTTACGAGATGTATCAACATGTTTTGTTAATATCTCCATTTCACGTTTAAGATACTCAATATAACGCAACATCTTATCCTCTTTTGAGGTAAATACAACATTACAGCCACAAAAGTAACAGGCATTTCTACAAAAAGGAAGATGAAAATATAGAGAAAGTGGACGTTTTTTATCTTGGTTTTCTAGCTTATTTATATAAGAATCATAGGTGAAACTATCTTTAAATTCTAAAGCAGTAGGATAACTCGTATAACGCGGTCCGGGTTTTGAGTAGGTAGTAAATTTAGCAAAATCTAACATAAGCATTCCATTACATGTAAGTTAATTATTGCGATTATACCCTTTAGAGCTAAATATGGAGTTAAAAAATATTTTGGTAACATATATAAGTATTTTATAAAAGCTTATTACATAATTAAAAGTAATTTATCAAACATTTGCTATAATAATGTGATACGGAGAGTAATTATGTCTAAAATAAAAGTTCTTATTGTTGAAGATGATGAAGTAACGGCAACAAATCTCAAACTTTCTCTTAGTAAGTATGATTATAATGTTGTAGCCATCACAGACAACGCAACACAGGCACGCAGTAAGATAAAAATCTATAACCCGGATGTTATATTTATCGATATTTCACTACAAAAAAGCACAGATGGCATAGATTTGGCAAAATATGTAAATGAGCATCATCAAAAGCCTTTTATATATCTAACTTCTCACACGGACAGCGACATCATCAACCAAGCTAAAGAGACTGAACCTTATGGATATATCGTAAAACCTTTTGAGCCTATAAATTTGCATACGACTATCGTAATGGCTCTACATAGACACAAAGAGGAGCAAAAACGAAATTCGAGCCTTACAACACTTAAAGATGACAAAAATAATCTTGAAAAACTGCTCTATGCAAAGAAAGTATCTGACAAACCTATCGTACCTTTTGGCTCTGTATATTATCTCGATATAAGCGTATGTGAAACTTTTTACGAAAATCATAAAATAAAGCTAACAAGAAAAGAGAACGCATTTATACGTCTATTGGTTGCTCAGCTAGGCAGTGTCGTAACCTTTGAACAGGTTATAAAATATGTCTGGGATGAAGGTGGTGCTACAGAAAACAGCGTTAGAACTTTGGTCTGGAGACTTAGAAATAAACTCCCTACCGATATTATAAAAAATGCCTCTGGAATCGGCTACTATATAGATGATTGAGTAATTTTCTCATACTCACTCTCTAAAAGATTGTATGCTTCAAGATATTCAAAACTCATATCGCCCTCTATGGCACTGTCTTCTATCACTTTAGCAATTCTTTGCATCTCATCAAAACGAAAATTGGCACTTGAACCTTTTATATTGTGAGCTAAATTTCTCACTTTTTCAAGATTTTTCTCTGTTATGGCATCTAAGAACAGAGGCAGTATCTCATTCATCTTTTTTATATATATCGCCAATAAAGTTTTAAGTTGTTCCATATCTAAATGCAACTCATTTTGCAAAGTGTTATAATTTATTGAGCCGCTAGAACTTTTACTATCTCTATCAACAATCTCTCTTGTTTCACACTCCAACTCTTCTAAATAGAGTTCAAAAACATGCTCAAGCTCCTTTATCACAACAGGCTTACCTAAAAAAGCATCATATCCGCCACTCATTCCCTTCTCTTTTGCACCTTTGATAACATTTGCAGTAAGAGCAACTATTGGAGTGTGCTGTTGTTGATGCTGCTGTTCATATCTAATAATCTCTCTAGTAGCTTCAAGACCCGTTTTAACCGGCATCTGCTCATCCATCAGTATCATGTCAAAAGGTACATTTTTAAACTGCTCTATAGCTTGTTGTCCATCCGAGACCACAATAAAATCTATCCCGTAACGCTCTAGTAAAACCTTTATAAGCTCCTGATTTGCCGCATTATCTTCTGCAACTAATATTTTTGCTTTAAAGTGTCGTTGTGATTTTGTATGCAGCTCTTCTTTTGGTATATATTCTCCAATTGCCTGAGCAAAAACATCATAAATTTTGGCACAGTAAAATGGAAAAAAGAGTGGTGACACGAGAGGTTCATCATCATATCTATCGCTTAAATGTTCCATTATAGCAATCATAGGAATATTTTTTGATTTAATATAGTTTAATGTTTTTTTGTCCATCTCTTCATGTAAAAACAGCACTAAATCATAACCCTCAACCTCTTCAGGTTCAATCTTATCACGCTCAAAATTAAAAAAATCAAAATAGTATTCTAAAGATTTCAAAGTTTTGGACTCTCTGTTTAGTGGGCGTATAATACCTGTTTTCATATCTCTAAAAGGTTTAGGGTCAAAGATATGATTACATGAACTCTCTTGTATATTTACGGGTATTTTCAATGTAAAGAGGCTTCCCTCTCCTTTTTTTGACTCTACTAAAATCTCTCCGTTCATATGTTGTGCCAGTTTTTTACATATTGACAGACCTAAACCTGTTCCTGCTACTAACTGCTGTACATCAGATTTTACCTGTGAAAAAGGATCAAAAATACGAGATATATCAGACTCACTAAGTCCAACACCCCAATCCCTTATACTGATACTAAGATGAAATTTTTCGCATGAAACACGTATCTCTACCGCCGAAGACGGAGCGGAAAATTTAATGGCATTTGAGATAAAGTTTGAGACTATCTGCTTTATACGTAAGATATCAGCTACCAAAATATGCGGAATACTAGGATCAAAGTAGCTAAGAAGTGTAATCTGCTTCTCATTTGCACTAGATACAAACAACTCCAAAGTTTTGCTAAGCTCTTCATGAATATTAAAAGGTTGTGATTCAACCATAAATTCACCGCTTTGCAGTTTTGAAAAATCTAAAATATCATTCATAATACTTAAAAGATTTTCTCCGCTGTTATGGATGATATTTAGATACTGCTTATGTCTTTGAGAGAGTGCCTCTGATTCTAAAAGCGAAACAAAGCCTAAAATTGCATTTAAAGGGGTGCGTATCTCATGACTCATATTTGATAAAAAATACTCTTTTGCCTTATTTGCCGCTACAGCTTCTCTTGTCGCTTTTATCAGTCTTGTAACCTCATAACTAATCTCCATATACTCACTAATATTTCCATTATGGTCATATATGGGTATCATAGTCA
Organism: Helicobacteraceae bacterium; assembly: GCA_015484575.1. GTDB lineage: Bacteria > Campylobacterota > Campylobacteria > Campylobacterales > Sulfurimonadaceae > S010-53. The sequence goes on along the minus strand of WFND01000008.1, from coordinate 11,323 downwards.
TATCAACATAATACTCCTCACCGTTTTTTTTACTGTTTTTTACGGTTTCATGAAAAATCTTACCCTTTGAAACTCTGTTATGAATACGCCTGAAAAGCTCCATACACTCATTTTCATCCCAGACAATGCCGTGGCGTGTTCCTATCAACTCATCTTCAGAATAACCGCAACGTTTAATAAAATTGTCATTTACAAACGTGATCAATCCGTTTGTATCCGTCTTTGATACTATGGCACTCTCATCAATCGCTTTCTTATACTCACCCAAAAGCTTTTCATTTTTTGCTATCTCTTGATCTTTTTGGAAAATGGTATCGGTATATCTTTTCAGTACACCTGTAAAGTTTCTATCAAAAACATTGCTTAACTCTTTTGACAAAACGATAGGATTATCACTAACGGTAACAGCATAATCAATCATACTTTGACGAAATTGGCTACAGATAACAAACAGCTCTTGAGCACAGACATCTCTATCTTTAAGATACTCTAAAAATACCCCAATAACAGGACAGTCACCAGCCTCTGATTGACCTTCAAGAACATCTATAAAAAAGTCAAAAACACCACTTGCATATCTATCTTTAAATATTTCTACCGCTATGTCATGACCTCTTAATATCTCTGACACATCTTTGTCATTCATCCACTGAGCTAGAACATCAGTTTTGAGTTTTGATAATTTAATTACCGTCTGTATTGAAATATTTGAAGCTGTGTAGAGCATTATACTATCCCTTTTGATTTACATTAGTATATCAAAAACTTATAGTTATATAGAAGATATAAGAGTAAATATGTTACATGCAAGGCTTACATGTAACACTACATAAAAAAGTAAGAAACTCCAAGCACTACGGAAGCTTTTACCAAAGAGATAACAAATGTTCCTATGATATTACCTATCTGACAACTTGTACAAGAGCTATATTTTTTACCCTCATAATAGCCATAGAAAAAGTAACCTACATTAACAACCAAAGCAGCTAGATAGAGATATACCTGTGTCATCCACAAAGATGACTCAACAAAAAATGAAGCTATAAAAAGTAAAATCATAGCAACCGTGATAGCCATAACTCCCTTTTTAAAATAGTCTCTTTTAAATGTAGTCGGGCAGGTCTGTGCCGTTGCTGCTTCAGCTCCATACTCTAGTTGAAGTTCAAAATTTGCTTTCTCTTCTTTGGATAGTTTATTTAAAAAACTAGAACCGAACGTATAATCAATTTTTCTCTGTAGCAATATAGAAAAATCACCTTCAGCTTTTAGTGATAAATCATTTCCATCTCTATCTTGATAGATAACACTAATCTTATCATATCTGGTAACTTCAGCACTCAATCCCGGAAAATAAGCGGTTTTTTCTCTAGTAGTGATTTTACCCTTTGTTGAAATCAATCTTGGATTTATGAGCTCTAAAAAGCTACCATCACTCTTTTTTACCACAACCACATTAAAATGGTTTTTTATCTGAAATGCCGTTAATGCTTCCAAGCCGTTTGCTTCTATAGTATCTTTTAAATCATCTATTAATGCAAACAAATTTTCATCAAAAACTCTAACATCAGTTGAATATTCTGCACTTGGGGGTGTTGGATAGGTAACAATGTCTTTTACCATAAAAAATCCTTTGAAAGTTTAAGAGAGAAGTTAAATCCCAAAAAAGGGATTTATAGATATTACTAGTGGCTTTTACCTACCACTACTAACATTTTAATATTAATAGCAACAAATCTAATTGCTTGATAAATAACACAAGTTCTCATCCATTTTGCAAATGGACCGGGTGTCATTGTTGTAAAGTTATTACCATACGCCTTAATATTTTCTTCGTGGTGTTTACCATGTACTTTTTCAGCCATATTACTTCCTTATCTTTAAATTATTTTATCTCTATTCTGGAATTAATGTCCAGCCCATTCTTAATTGTGCTTTATGCATAAATAAGTGGTGTAAAATGTGTTTAATCCAGTGACCTGCAAGACCGATTTCACCAAATGTATAATCAGTGTCACGTCCAGTACCCGGATATTTTTCAAAGTCAGGAACAACAGGATAGATTGTCATCGCAGCAGCTGTACCGTTAAATAGACCTTTACCTGCAGAAGCAACACAAGCAGCACCCATTTCAGCCATAGAAGCTTTATGTAGTGGAGCGTCAGCACCTTTAGTTATAAGATCAGTAATAGAGTGAGCTACAGTTTTACCCATAATACCAGAAGGCATACCAGTTCTTGGAGGAGTTGGTCCAATTGGAGTTCCAGCAGGTGATTTCATAGGTTTTGAAATTGGGTGTGGAGGAGCAAAAGCGATACCACAAGCAAATATATTTGAATAAGTTGGATTTTGGTAAGTAGAAGGCCAGTCAGAAGCTTTCCAGTTTTCATAAGCACCAGCACCGTAGTTTGCATCAACTTTCAAAAAGCCGTTTGGAGCAAAAAGAGTGTCAGTTATATCTTTACCATCTTTAGCGATAGCTTTAAGACCAACACCGGCAAATGGAGGAATAAGCATAGAGAAGTCAAACTCTTCTTCACCTTTAGTTCCATCAAGCAATTCATAATGAGCTTTACCAGACTCAACTTTATTTACGTGAGCACCGATAATCCAATCAACATTACGCTCAGTAAACAGTGACTCAGCAAAGATTTTTGAACTAACAGCAAATCCCATAGATTTCATATGAAGACCACCAACACCAAAGTCACCTAAGAAAGACTCATTTGATATCCATTTCATATCTGCCATATCACGAACACCTGCTTTTCTAAGCTCATGCTCAATATTAAAGATATACTCAAAAGCAGCACCTTGACATGTACACATACCGTGTCCAGTACCGATTAAGAATTTTTTACGTTCTCCGGCTTTCATAGCCTCTATCATTTTATGTAATTCGTGACTTGCATGTTCTGCGTGATCAGCTGTACATACAGAAACCGTATGCTCACCCAAGTTTGTACCTTCACCTAGACCCGGAGTTGCTCCAAAGTTTAGTTTAGGACCGGTTGCATTGATTAAGTAATCGTACTCTATATTTTCAGTTTCGCCTACTGAACCCTCTTTAGTTGACTCTACAACTACGTAAGGTTTGTCACTCTTTTTGTCACCTTCTGGGTGAATACCAAGTGCTTTTGCCTGATGATAAATAATTCCGACTTTTTCATAAACCGGAGCTAAATCAAAAGTAACATCTTCTTTAGTCATTTGACCAACACCAACCCAAATGTTAGATGGAATCCAATTCCACTTACTATTTGGCGTAACTACAACAACTTCATGATTAGAACCAATCCAATCTTGTAAGAATGTCGCGGCAGTATGTCCTGAAACACCACCACCTAAAACTACAACTCTAGCCATATAAATCTCCTATATGCATTTTAACAACTATAATCTCAGATTATTACAATCATAATCCAACTATTACATTTAGTTATTTGTCTAAAGTATATCACAAAATAGGATAAAAACTTCTGTATTTACAACTATTTTTGCATAAGGTGTGTCAAAAAGCCACATCTTATGCCTTTAAGATTTTTTCAACTATCTCATAGACATTTTTTGAGAGTGAATTTGTTGATATTATTCGTTCTAATTCGTTTTTCATTAATTTTTGATGTACCTCATCTAAACGTCTGTAACTTTTAAATGCAGAAGATAGTGAAGCTGCTATCATTGGGTTGATTTTATCTAGTTGTATAATTTTATCGGCAATAAAACTATACCCTTCACCGCTTTTAGCATGAAAATGTCTCGCATTTCTCGCAAATACACCAATTAATGAACGCACAAGATTTGGAACTTTTATATCATATACAGGATCATTTTCCAATGAACGTACTCTTTGCAAAACATCATCTCTATCAGCGGCTGCTAAAATTGAGAGGTACTTATTCATTACCAATGTATCACATTTATATTTTTCATAAAACTCATTTATATACTTTTGAGCTATCTCAGGTGCATGATTTTCAAGTAGATCTAAAGCTATAATTCTATCTGTCATTGTTATGCTATTTATGTATTGTCTGGACGCCAACTCTATTTTATCATCTTTTTGTGATACCATAAGAAATTTTAATAATAGATTTTTAAAAGCTCTTTTTCCTATATTTTCACTATCAATTTCACTATTTAAAGGGTTGTGTAACTTTTTATATATATCTGACATTTTATCTTCAAAACGTGCAAAAATTAGCTCTTTTAAAATCTTTTTTGCTCTATATATCGCTTCTACATCTATAATATTTTGAGCTTGCATCATTATAGTAGTAGATGGAAGTTGTAAAATTTGAGATTTTAACATCAAATCCAAGTTCTTATCATCCAATATAGCCCCAAAAGCATCAAGATAATCATTACAGCTGTCTGTAGAGTTTTTCATAAGATTAAAAAGAACTTCTATCGAGAAACTTTGAGAAGCTTCGTATCTGTTAAAACCATCACTGTCATAACGCATTAAAAAAGCGTGGTCTGTATCTTTGTGTATAACTTTTACAGGTGCACTAAAGTTTCTATTTATAGAGAGAATAGGTTTTGAGTCTATATTTTCAAAAACAAATTTTTCTTCATCTTTCCTTACATGTAAGAGTTTTTCTATATATGTTCTGCCGTTAGCATCAAAAAGAGCTATTGAGAGCGGATAATGCAGAGCGGACTGTTTTGTGCCATCTACACTCTCTGGTATCTCTTGTCTTAGATGCAAAATATATATATTGGTGCTTTTATCATAAGACTCTTTTACATGTAAGAGTGGCGTACGCTCTTGAGAGTACCATCTTTTAAACTGAGTCAGGTCTATACCTGCACCCTCACTCATTGCCCATAAAAAGTCTTCTGTCGTAACAGCCTCTCCGTCAAAAGTTTTAAAGTAAAGATCCATAGCAGCTCTAAAACGCTTAGCTCCTACCATAGTGTGTATCATGCGTATAACTTCAGCACCTTTTTCATATATAGTTGCTGTATAGAAGTTATTTATCTCTATATATTTTTCAGGTTTTATAGGATGTGCCGTTGGTGAAGCGTCTTCTACAAACTGACGTTCACGCAGAGCTTTTACATCACTTATACGCTGTGTAACGGCAGAGTTCATATCTGCACTAAAACACTGGTCTCTAAAAACCGTTAAGCCCTCTTTTAGTGTCAGCTGAAACCAATCTCTGCATGTGATACGGTTACCTGTCCAGTTATGAAAATATTCATGTGCTATCACACTCTCTATACCTAAAAAGTTCTGGTCAGTCGCTCTATCTTTATCGGCTAAAACATAAGCAGAATTAAAGATATTTAGTCCCTTATTTTCCATAGCTCCCATATTGAAACTATCTACTGCAACAATGTTATAAATATCTAAATCATACTCTCTGCCATAAACCTCTTCATCCCACTTCATAGCCTTTTTTAAAGAACTCATAGCGTGATGGCATCTAGGCTCATTTCCCTTATCGCAGTAGATATTTAGCTCTATCTCTCTGCCATTGATTGTTGTAAAACTATCGCTTATATTACCAAAATCTCCAGCTACTAGAGCAAAAAGGTAGGTAGGTTTTTTAAATGGGTCGTGCCAGATGGCATAATGACGAGAGCTGTCAATATCTCCGCTTTTGATAAAGTTGCCGTTACTAAGAAGTACGGGAGCACTCTTTTTATCTGCGATAATCTTAGTCGTAAAGATACTCATAACATCCGGTCTGTCTAAAAAGTATGTTATACGTCTAAAGCCCTCTGGTTCGTTTTGTGTGCAGTACATATCTGAAGAGTAGTATAGACCCTCTAGCTCTGTATTTTCATGAGGAAGTATTTTAGTAACTATCTCTAATGTAAACTCTTTTGGTACATCTGTTAATACAAGAGTCGTATCATCACTTTTATAATCTTTAATTTCTACACCGTTACATGTAAGCTTTAGCAGTTGAAGGTTTTCACCATTTAAAAGCAGCTCTTTACTCTCTTTTTTACTTACTATATACATAGTATTTGTTACGATCGTATATCTTTCAAATATATCAAATACCAAATCACACTTTATTATCGAAAAAAGGCTTGGGGTATAATCGCTAAGATAAACTGTTTTTGGTTTTTTCATTTATACAACCTTAGTGCTGAAGTTCAATTACCTCATTTAAGGCATCGCATATCTCTTTGGTTAAAGCGGTAGAGTTAAAATCTCTGTCCAATCTTGCACTTACCGTATCAAAATTAAAATCATCATCAACACTTGCTGCTATCGGATAACGATTTTGCAAGGTCTCTTTGGAGTAGTTTGTATCTACTAAAAGTGTTGTAAACGGATTTATATTTATATATGCAAATTTACTATTTGAACTATTTTTATCTGGTGCTTTCATCGTTGGTACTGTGGAGTTTTCATCAATAATAATTCCATAATCACTACAGTTATTGTCTGCACTCAAGTATCTACCTTTAACAATTTTACGTACACCTGTTATATTTTTATCATAAAAATCATAACGTCCCAAAGAGATATAATATCCTCTAACTACATCATTAATAGTAACTCTAGTCCCGTTTGTTTCATTGTCATCTTTGATATATGTCAGTGCTGAAACACGAAGTGACATTGTTATATTTGAATCTGTATTGTCACCGATAGAACAGCCTGTCGTTAAAAAAAGCAGACTAACAGGTGCAAATATCATTAAAAAAACTCTTTTCATTGTTAAAACCTCTGTCCTATAGTAAATTCAAAGTGCGTTGTTTTATCACCGTCTTGAGCATCAAGTGCATCTGCATATATCAACTGAATCGGTCCCATAGGAGAGAACCACTCCAAAGAGAGTCCATAAGATGATCTCTGTATATACTGTTCATTGCTATAAGTCGGTATATTGTTATAAGCTACATGATTTGGAACTCTTCCTTTAATCCAACCCCAGTCGTAAAAAGTGGCTATACGCATCTTTGCTTTTGGCAAGAGAGGAAAACTAAGCTCAACATTGTTTGAAAATGTCTGCGTACCTCCTATACGACGACGCTGACCATTCTCATCTATATATGATGGAGCTAAAGAGTAAGACTGATAACCACGAACAGAACGCATACCACCCATATAAAAACGCTCGGCAAGAGGCAGATAGCCCTTATCTTGTGCATAATTATAACGTGCTTTATATCTGGCAATGAGATCAAAACCTAGATACTCTTTTAATCCCCTATACGCATTAAAAGTTGTTCTACTCTTAAAGTAGTTCGCATCAGCACCTATACCCGAACGCTCAAAACTTTGAGTTGCAACAAAACCTTCACGAGGCAGATAGTAGTCATCTGTATTGTCAAAAGTGGCACTTAATGTGATAGAGCTTTTTGCATAACTCTCAAAGAAAACAGAATAATAGCTGTCAAAAACAGACGAAGCATAATCTTGATAACCCGTATCAGCATAGGTATATCCAAGATAACCGGTAATATGACGGGTAAATCGGTGACCTGTTCCTACTGAAATACCTTGTGAATTAACCGTGTAGTCATTATATTGGTAGCTTGAACTGTGAATAGAGAAATTTCCGCTAAAATCGCTGTCGTTTAAGCGTGGATTTGAGATATTAAAAGAGTAGTTTTGTGTCATCTGAGATTTCTCTAACTGAACGCCGACATTGATGCCCGAACCAAAGATATTTCTATCATTAACGCCGACAGTGAGCAGAAGTCCGCCATAACTTCCATATCCGCCACCTAGCTGAATATTGCCTGTAGGTGCCTCTTTTACTTTAACTACCAGATCCATAGTATCTTCGCTGATACGCTTCTCTTCTATGGTTGTATTTTCAAAATAACCCGTACGCCCCAAAGCATTTCTTGAATCTTTTAAATCGGTTAGATTGTACATATCTCCCGGTCCAAGATATAACTCACGCCTGATAATTCTATCTAGTGTGCGGTTATTTCCAGCGATAATTACATTGCGAATACGCACTTTTTTGCCGGGTTTTATACTATAAACAACCTCTACGGTTTTTTTCTCTTTCTCTTTTCTTAAATCGGGAACTACCTGAACAAAAGCGTAACCCAAATCGGCTATCGCTGTCTTAATTCTTTGTGAATCTTCTCTAAAAGTTTTTATATTAAAAGCTTCATTGACTTTAAGTTTTACAACATCTCTCAACTCTTCATCTTTTATGACTTTGGTGTGTTGTTGCAAGATGATATTGTTTACTCTATATACATCACCCTCTATAAGTTGATAACTCATTTGAGCCGTATAGTGGTCAAAATCTACACGAACAAAAGGTTCATCGACTTTTGCATCAAGATAACCATACTGCATATATAAGTCACGAATACGAAGTGGGTCATACTGCATTTGAGCCAGTTGCATCTTCCCATCATTTCGTCCCCAGAACCAGCCCATAAACTGATGCTCTTTGTTTGCTATGACATCATCAAAAAGTTCTGGGTCTAATCCTTTAGCTCCACTATAATCCAACTGTTGAATGATAATATTTTCACCCTCATTGACTAAAAATGTGACCTTCACGCTTCCATTGTCAAGATGTTGTGTCTCTATCTCTACGACTGAGTCTATCTTCCCCTCTTGCGATAGTGCATCAATAATACGTTTCTTAACTCTCTCAAGGCGTTTCTCATCATACATAGCACCTTTTTTTATCTGAAGCAGTGCGGCTTGTGCCTCTTCATCATTCTCTTTATACCCTTTCATCTCTATTTTTGAGATAATCGGTTTCTCTTTAAAGTTAAAGATAATTTTTCCATCATAATTCTCTACCCAGATATCAGAAAAGTATCCCTGTTTAAAAAATAACTTTATCGCCTTATCTATCTCTTCTTGTGAGAGTTCGTCTCCCTCTTTAAAATTCAGCATCTGCTTAGCGACACTCTTTGAAAGGTGAACCATATTTTTAAATTCTATAGAAGTTATCGTAGTACTTAAAAGTTGCGTATAAAAAATAGCAAGTAAAATCAGTAATCGTATCAAATAGTTATCCAAATTTTGAAAATAGAAGAGATTTTACCGCCTTATATATTAAAATCAAGTAAGATTGCACCATAATTCTTAAATAGAGGCTTTTTTATGAACAATATATCACTTGGAATTGTAGGTCTTGGGTTAATGGGTGGCTCTTTGGCTCTTAGTGCGAAAAAGATACCATTCATCTCTGACATTTACGGATATGATCACAATATTGACCATCAAAAAGAGGCTAGAGAGCTTAATTTAGTAGATAAGATTGTCACTTTTAAAGAGCTTAAGGGGTGTGATATTATTATTTTGGCAATTCCTGTAAACGGGATTGTCAATATACTGCCTACGCTTGTGGATGTGAAAGAGAGTTGTACTATTATCGATTTTGGCGGAACAAAAGAGAAAATCATCAAAGCAGTTCCAAAACAGATAAGAGAAAATTTTGTAGCGGCTCATCCCATGGCAGGAACAGAGTATTTTGGACCATCTGCTGCGATTGACAATCTATATGCAGATAAAGTTCTTGTTATATGCGATTTTGAAGATAGCGGGAAGAGGCAGCAAAAGCTCTCCGTATCTCTTTTTAATGAGCTTAATATGAGAATACACTATATGAGTGCAAGTGAGCATGACCGCCACGCTGCATTTATCAGCCATATGCCCCACGTAATCTCTTACTCTATCGCAAATACAGTTCTCTCTCAAGAGAAAAAAGAGGACATATTGACACTAGCGGCAGGTGGTTTTAGATCTATGAGCAGATTAGCAAAAAGCTCTCCAAATATGTGGGAAGATATTTTTCGTCAAAACTCAAACAATATCATAGAGGCGGTAGAGCTTTTTGAAGATGAGCTAAAAGAGCTAAAAGAGTCCATCAAAAGAGGTGACTACAAGTATCTAAATAAAAAGATGCAAAACGCAAATAGACTTCAAGAGATATTTTCTTAAAAGTTTACTATAAGTATTTATTATGTAATATGTCTCTAAGTAAATTAAACGGAGGCTAAGAGATGATTAGAAAAACACTTATAGGCATAGCGACAACTTCCTTGTTGTTAACCACAAATGCAGTGGCTAATGGGACAAACAAGATAGATAAATCTATGAAAATACAGATGATGAAATACCATCATCAACAGTTAATCAATGATGTAATAAAAGCTGTAAGCAAAACGGGCATCAGTGCCGTTCAGACCAAAAAAATTGCCGATGGAATCAGCGAATATAAAACTACCATGAACCGTATTAAGCATATGAAAATCTTTCCTATTGATTCATTTATAGGTGATGAGTTTGATGAGAAGATTTTTATTAGTAAAATGAGTGAAAAATCTCAAGCCAAAATCGCAGCAAAAGCAGCTCTTTTCAAATATATATTTGCTGTACTAGATGATAATCAACGCAAAATATTTAAACGAGAATATGCAGCACCGCTCATAGAGAAGATAATTCGTATGAATATGAATAAAAAATAATCTAATCAGACTCTTACATGTAAGAGTCTGATTTTACTACTTGCGACTATTTTGTCTTGAAAAAAATCCTTCGGGATGTTTGCATACAGGGCAAGATGCAGGTGGTTTTTTACCTCTATGAACATGTCCGCACACTTCACAAATCCACTCCTCTTGCTCATCTTCACTAACAAATTCATTACCACTTTCTAAACGCTCAATCAAGGCTTTAAACATATTTTCATGTTCTACTTCAATCTTACCGATAGCTTTAAAGAGTCTTGCAGCCTCATTATGCCCATCCTCTTTTGCAATAGCTGCAAAGTCAGGATACATTGTTACATTCTCGTAACTCTCACCTGCCATGGCTGCTTTTAGATTTTCAAGTGTATCTGCAAAAGCTACATCATTCACCATCACATTATGGAGAGCAAGTTCTAATTTTGCATGAGTTTTTTCATTGTTAGCTGCACGCTGAAAGTGGTCTGCTATGTCACGATAACCCTCTTTTTGAGCAACTTTTGCAAAATATTCATATCTATTTCTAGCTTGTGACTCACCGGCAAAAGCTTTTAGTAAATTTACTAAAGTTAAGTTTTCCGTTGCCAACTTCATCTCTTGAGCACAACAGACAAGTGTACCACCGCCAACATTAGATACTTCAACTACATTAGCACATTTTTCACATCTATAACTTTCGTACTGTCTCATAAGTTAATCCTTTTTTTGATAGAGAAATTGTATCTAAAGAATACTTAAATAATAATAATTATCCTTTAGTATTTTTTATTTTAAATCTCTTACGCATCGGATATGACGTTTTCTTGTTTTAGAGTAGTGATTTACAACTCCATCTTCAAAATAGACCAACCAAGCATCTGACACATCAGATACACATACAGACGAACTCCAGTAATCTCCTGAA
>WFND01000007.1 GCA_015484575.1 Helicobacteraceae bacterium | reverse complement strand
ACCATAAACAGTAGTATTATCTCTGTCTCTATTGATGAATGCATAACTTTCTCCCAGTAAACTTTCACATACTTCTATTGTCATAATGGACACTTCAAAATATACCATTAAAGGTTTTATCTTTATCTTTCAAGATTTTGGCAAAATCTTCAACTTTATCATGTATCAAGCTTCCTGAAACTTCCGGCTCTTTTAATACAATTCCATCAGGAACTTTTTCTGAGTGTAGTTGAATGGCTGTCTGTTTAAAATTTGGTTCTCCGGATTTGGGACAGAATTCACTCTGTGTTAACCTGTTTACAAGCTGAGTATTAAAATGAAACGGTACAAATACAGTTCCTTTGGCTACCGTCTGAGTCACTTTGACTACAACATCTTCTACTCTCGCTCTTTGACTTGACAGAGCTATCCTATCGCCACTTTTTACATGTAAACTTAAGGCATCTTCGGGATTTATATCTACCCAAGCTTCCGGTGCTAAGTTATCTAATATCTCTATAGAGCGTGTTTTAGTTCTTGTGTGCCACTGCTCTACTGTTCTTCCAGTATTTAGTATGAGAGGAAACTCTGCACTTATGGACTCTTGCATAGGAAACCACTCTGCTGAGATGAGATTTGCTTTTTTATCTTTTGTCACAAAATCCATATCTTCACCATAGAGACGTTTAGTTCCCAAAGGTCTCTCCTCGTTACAAGGCCACTGGATACCACCATGCTCTTGCAGTAGTTCGTAAGTGATGCCGGAGTAGTCACAAAGCTGTCCGCGGCTTACCTCTCTCCACTCATTAAAGGCATCAAGCGGTGTTTTCCAATTTGGATATATCAGTTCATTTACACCCTCAAAATATTTTGAAAATTCTACAAATATATCAAAATCACTTTTAGCATTTCCACGAGGCTCAACAGCTCTGTTTGCACGGTTTACTCTTCTTTCTGAGTTTGTATATGTTCCCTCTTTCTCGCCCCATGTTGCTGCGGCAAAGACGACATCTGCTATCTCTGCCGTATCTGACATAAAAGCATCTTGAACAACAAGAAGCTCCAATTTAGCCAATGTTTTACGTAGTTTTTCCTGATTTACGAAGCTCACTAACGGATTTGTAGCTACTACCCAGAGAGCTTTAATCTCGCCTCTATCTATTGCATCTAAAATTTCGGCATATTTATATCCACGCTCTGTAGGCACAATATCTAAAGGAACTTTTACTATATCTGCATACTCTGCGGCGGCTTTTTTATCGCCGTAGTTTCTATATCCGGGAAGTGAAGACGTAAATCCTGTTTCACGAGTTCCCATAGCGTTACATTGACCTGTAATACTAAAAGGTCCAGCTCCCGCTTTTCCTATCTGCCCTGTGAGCAGGTGAAGATTGATAATTGCACTGACCGTATCTGTTCCCATGGCTGATTGATTTACTCCCATAGTCCACGCGGATAAGACAGCTTCTTGAGAGGCGTACTGACGTGCTAGTTCATAGAGAGTTTTCACATCTATGCCTGTAATATTTGCCACCTCTGCGGGAGCGTAATCTTGTAAAAACTTCTTTAACTCTTTGTAGCCGTTGGTTTTAGCCTTTATGTAGCCCTCATCTTCCCAACCTTGCTCTATAATGATATATGCCAAGCCATTTAAAAGAGCCAAGTCTGTTCGGGGCTTGATAGGGATAAACATATCTGCCATCTGCGAAGTTTTTGAAGCTCTAGGATCTATCACTATAATCTTTGGTTTTTTCTTGTTTTTAGCAATATGCAACTTTAAGATGGGATGATTATCGGCAATATTTGCACCTATAAGCACTATAACATTTGCCTCTTCAAAATCCTCATAACTGCCGACGGGACCATCAGAGCCTAAAGACTGTTTGTATCCAACTACGGCAGAGGACATACACAAAGTTGTATTTCCATCAAAATTGTTTGTACGAAGCCCCAATTGTGCTAATTTTCCTAAGGTGTAAAACTCTTCTGTAAGCATCTGACCCGTAGAGATAATTCCTACAGCTTTTGAACCATACTTGTTTGCTATATTTTTAAAATGGCTAGATACTTTTGAGTACGCCTCTTCCCAGCTTACATCGTGTAACTCACCATGTTTTCTGATTTTTGGATACAGGACTCTCTCATCAGAGTTTAACATCTGATGTTCACTCAAGCCCTTTGGACAGAGTGTTCCCATATTTACACTATGTTTTGGATTACCTTTTGTATAGACAGCCTTGCCATCTTTGACACCGATATATAATCCACACCCTACACCACAATATCCACATGTTGAAAAGACCCATTTATCCGGTTTTTTCGCATCACTAATCATACCAAATTGAGCATCACTGCTTAGTTTGTACCTATCTTCTTTTATATCAAGTCCAAGAAAATCTTTTATCTTTTTTATCATCTCTGTTTTCCTACAAAAAATGAACCTGCCATACCAAGCGGTACAACCGTTGCGTAAAATAGAAATCTATCTACTAACTCACTGCTAACACTAAAAAGTACTGCAAATATTAAAAATGCAATAGCTACAGCGTTTGCTCCGGCTGAAACAAGAATCAAAACAAGCAGAGGAAGAAGTATAGAGCCTAAGATAAACCCACCGACTCTAGCCTTTACATGTAAAGCAAAATACTCATCATAAATACGATTAGTTCTCTCTAGCTGATAACTGTTTTGTTTTGAAGTTAGAAGTGTTCTTCTGTCTTCAAAGGTAAAAAATGCCTGTGCAACCGCAAAAACCAAAGATGTTGCCACTATAGGAGTTACTACTTCGCTCATACCCTCAAACAGAGCTACCAAAGCTATAATAAGCAGACCTACATAACCAACTCCGAAAAATTTCAGATTTGTTGTTACTCTATCCCATGCAGGACGTGCTTTGATACGGTATATCATGGATTGTGCATAGATACCGAAAATCCCGATAGCAAAAGTGATAATCTCAAAACTTACATGTAATATTTTGGGAACTTCAAAATAGTAAAAAGCAACATTAACACTCATTAAAGCCGTAAAAATACCAAGAGCTAGAGCTTCTCGTGAGAGCCAAGATGTTTTTATATTTTTCATAGCAGTCATTGCCAATATTGGACGACCGAGATGTAGAGCCGATAGTGGCAATCCCAAAGCCGCAGGTAACATAGTAACAACTGCCATAATCCAAGTTGGTGAAGATAGAGAAAATAGAGACAGTATATCTCCCATCATTAAAGCAAAAAATGCACCTAAAGATATCTGAGTTAATACAGTCATAAATACAAGAGGTATCTCAGAGTGAGCAGGTCTTAAAATATGCTCATCTCTCTCTGTCATTTCAGGCATATTTTTTGGTAATGTATAACGTGTTGTAGAGTTGGTGATAGTGGCATCTGGTAAAAACGGCATATCTGGACTGCTTTGTATATCTCTCTCTTTCCACTCTTTTACATTTACGGTCTCTATCATAATAGCACCTGAAGGACAGGCTTGAACACAGGCTGGAGACTCTCCTGCCGAAAGACGTTCATGACACATATGACATTTAGTAACTATGTGACGCTCCTCATGATAGGTTGGCACACCGTAAGGACAGTTCCATGTACAGTATTGACAGCCTATACAAGTATCATCTTCATGTATAACAATTCCTGTCTCTTCTATCTTAATATAGCTTTCAGTCGGGCAGCCGATAAGACATTGAGGGTCAAGACAGTGATTACAACTCATAGAGTTAAATAGTTGAGTTACAGCCGGAAATTCTCCACCTTCCATCTCTCCAACACGTCTCCATTTAATATCTGCCGGGTTGTTGTTTTGCTCATTACAAGCTACTTCACAACAGCGACATCCTACACAAGCGGTAGCATCAAAATGAAAGCGATACTGCTCCCCCTCTTGAAGTTTAGGAACATCTATGGAGTAGTTTCCACACTGCATTCCCGTCTCTGCCTTGTAGTCAATAAAATTTTCTAAAGGTGTCTGCACAAAATCTTCTTTCATAAAAATCTATAGATAATATCTGACCTTATGCACCATAATATACCCTGAGTATATTATGGTGCATAAGGTCAGATAGTATTATATCGCTTTATGCACTTACATGTAAGAGTATGGTTGTATATTTTTTAACCACCAAAAGCATGATATAAGATTTATTA
>WFND01000006.1 GCA_015484575.1 Helicobacteraceae bacterium | reverse complement strand
GTTCCTAAAAGAGCTATGGAGATTTTTGTATTCTCTATGTAGGTTATTGTAAAACCTATAATAAATACTAAAGGTAAGATATAGAAGATATTTTGGTGGTCTGCAAAAAGAATATTATAATACTCTTTAATCTTATAATGGTCTAAATAGTTAAGTTTGATACCTAGAAAAAGTTGAAAATCTAAAATAAAGGTAAAAAAAGAACCTGTTAAAAATGCTTGAAAAAATTTACTCATCTTAGCCTCTTTGTATTTGTATGAGACAATTTTATCATCTTAGAAGCTCTGTTTTCATTAAAAGAGCTTCTCTGTTGTACGATAATTTCTGCCACCTCTTTTGCAAAATTTTCATCAAAGGGCTGTGTAGTTTTATTTGCTGAAGTAGAGTACATATATGAGAAGCGTTTTAAAAAGTTATGATGAGTACCGGAAGATACTATCCTAGAAGCTCTGTTTTTTGATATAAAAGTGGTTTTTTTACAATAGCGTACATATCTTTTGTGAGAGTTGTGAATACGGTTTTTATCTTCTTTAAAGCTCTTAAAATCGCTATAAACTTTTACAAAGTTTTTTGTACCGTCTCTCTCTTTTACATGTAAGAGTTTCTCAACATCTTGTGAGAGAAAACCGACTGTTGTGTCGGTCTGAACAAGATATATCGCTTTAACATTCATCACTCTGCAAGAAAGTCTTGTAAAGCTTTTGGATGATTCCAATCAGAGTTGCTCATCTGTGAAAGAGCATCTATGGTTGCACGTGCTGCACTGAGTGTTGTAAAGTATGGTATATTTCTTCTAAGCACTATCTGTCTGATTATAACAGCATCTTTTTTAGCCGTATTATTGTCAGAGGTATTTATAGCCATAGAGATGTCACCATTTTTCATCAGGTCTTCAATATTTGGGCGACCTTCTGATATTTTAAGAACAGCTTCGCAAGGGATACCTGCTTTTTCGATAACAGCTTGTGTTCCTCTTGTCGCCACAAGTTTAAATCCATGTTCATGTAAACCACGAGCTATCTCAATAGCGTGAGGTTTATCCATCTCTATAAAAGATAAAAAGCATGTTCCTTCAGTAGGGATAATATTTCCAGCTGCCATCTGGCTCTTTGCAAAACTTGTTCCAAAGTTTGAGCTGATACCCATAACTTCACCGGTAGATTTCATCTCTGGTGAAAGAACTAAATCTGCACCGTAAAGTTTATTAAATGGAAATACGGCCTCTTTAAGTGCAACATGATTTTTTATGCGTGGTTTTAAGATACCGTCTGCCTCTATGACAATATTGTAATTATCATAAAACTTAAGTGCATCACGAAGTTTTTCACCCATCATAACACGAGTTGCAACTTTTGCCAAAGGCATACCTGTTGCTTTTGAAACAAAAGGAACGGTTCTTGAAGCACGAGGATTTACCTCTATGAGATAGACTTCATTTTGGTATATAGCGTATTGAATATTTAACAGCCCGATAACACCAAGTCCTAAAGCGATAGTTTTTGTCTGCTGTTGGACTTGTGCGTGTAGTGAATGAGACAGATTGAGTGGTGGAAGTGAACAGGCACTGTCTCCGGAGTGGATACCGGCCTCCTCAATATGTTGCATAACAGAACCTATATAGACATCTTCTCCATCACAGATAGCATCAACATCAAGTTCAACTGCTTGGTCTAAAAATTTATCTACCAAAACAGGTGCATCGTTACTGACAGAAACTGCTTCATCCATATATTGGCGAAGTTCATCTTCGTTGTAAACGATTCTCATAGCACGACCGCCAAGAACAAATGAAGGGCGAACTAAAACAGGGTAGCCTAATGTTGTTGCAACATTTACTGCCTGTTCTTTATTTGTAGCTATACCATTTTCCGGTTGCTTTAAATTGTTCTCAATTACAAATGCTGAAAATTTCTCTCTATCTTCTGCTAGGTCTATAACTTTTGCAGGAGTGCCTGATATCTTAGCTCCTATTGCCGTAAGAGGATTTGCAAGTTTCAGCGGAGTCTGTCCTCCAAAGTGAACGATAATTCCATCTGGCTCTTCATGCTCTATAACTTCTCTTACATGTTCAAAATCAATCGGCTCGAAATAGAGTACGTCAGAAGTGTCATAATCTGTAGATACGGTCTCAGGATTACAGTTATACATAATAGTCTCTATCCCCATCTCTTTAAGAGCAAAAGCAGCATGAACACAGCAGTAGTCAAACTCGATACCTTGACCGATACGGTTAGGCCCACCACCTAAAATCATAACTTTTTTATTATCACTAACACGTGATGGGATGTTATCTAATTTTGTAATGTTTGTTGTTGAGTAGAGATATGGTGTTAGAGCCTCAAATTCTGCTGCACAGGTATCTACTTCATTGTACTCAAGTGAGATACCAAGACGTTTTCTGGCTGTAAAAATATCATTTTCACTTTGAGAAGTAGGGCAGTTGTCACTGATGCACTGAGCAATTTTTCTATCAGAAAAGCCGTATGTTTTTGCTTTTTTAAAACGCTCTTCATCATTTAATATATCCATATCTATCTCTTTTTCAAAAGCGACAAGCTCTTGTATCTGATACAAAAACCAATGGTCTATTTTGCATAGATTGAAAATATCTTCAAGACTCATTCCTCGTCTAAATCCTTCAGCTACATAGAGCATTCTATCAGAATTTGGACGGCGAATTTCGTGACGTATAAAATCATCGTCTCCGCTCATGCTGTCAAAACCGCCAAGATCAGTCTCCAATGAGCAGAGTGCTTTTTGCATAGACTCTTTAAAAGTACGTCCTATCGCCATAACTTCTCCAACAGATTTCATACCTGTACTTAGAGTAGAGTCCGCTTCTGGAAACTTTTCAAAAGTAAAACGAGGAAGCTTTGTAACTATATAGTCGATTACCGGCTCAAAACTAGCAGGTGTACCTGTAATATCATTCTCCAACTCATCAAGAGTGAAACCGACAGCTAAAAGAGTTGCTATCTTTGCAATAGGATAACCGGTAGCTTTTGAAGCAAGAGCAGATGAGCGTGAAACACGAGGATTCATCTCTATAACAATCATACGACCGGTTTTAGGATCTACTGAAAACTGAACATTCGAGCCACCGGTATCTACACCTATCTCACGTAAAATATCAAAAGAGGCATCACGCATACGTTGATACTCTTTATCGGTAAGGGTAAGTGCCGGAGCAACGGTTATAGAGTCACCCGTATGAACACCCATGGGGTCAAAGTTTTCAATAGAGCAGATGATGATACAGTTATCGGCTTTATCACGTATAACCTCCATCTCATACTCTTTCCAACCCAGTAAAGACTCCTCTATAAGTATCTCACTAACAGGACTCTCATCAAGACCGCGTTGTGCTAAAGCTTTAAATTCATCAATATTGTAAGCAACACCGCTGCCGCCGCCGGCAAGTGTAAATGATGCACGAATAATCAGAGGAAAGCCTATCGTTTGAGCAGCTTCTAGTGCCTCATCCATATTGTAAGCATAACGGGAGTGTGGCAGATCCATGCCTATCTTAATCATAGCCTCTTTAAAAGCTTGTCTATCTTCACCTTTGTTGATTGCTTCTGGATTTGCACCTAAAAACTCTATGCCTTCAAGCATACCTTTTTCATACATACTCATAGCTGCATTTAATGCTGTCTGTCCACCCATCGTTGGAAGTATCGCATCGATATTTTCATCTTTTATTATCTGAGCAATTATCTCTTCTTTGATAGGCTCAATATAGGTACGATCCGCAAATTCCGGATCTGTCATGATTGTAGCTGGATTTGAGTTTATCAAAATAACTCTGTAGCCTAACTCTTTTAATGTTTTAACTGCTTGTGTACCTGAATAGTCAAATTCACATGCTTGACCGATAACAATAGGACCTGAACCGATTAGTAAAATGGTTTTGATATCGTCACGTTTTGGCATGGAGTCCCTTATGTAAAAAATTTCATTATTATAGCTGTGAGGCACTTAAAAAATGATAATCTTACATGTAAAACTAAAAGAATTCTTCTACTGACAACTCTTGCATATCTATCTTCTCAATTCTGCCGTAGCCTATAAGAAAATATGTCTCTTTTGTTACAACTTCATCTATATTTCCATCTTTATCGTAGCCTATTAAAACACCATATTCATCATCACTTTTTATCTCGTAAGAATCAAGGATAACTATATCTTTGATATGTGGATAATTGAATGTATCTAGCATCTCTTTAAGCTCTTGTGAGTCTGGTTTTGATATCTCCATGCGACGCTCTTTTTTTGCTAATCCTACAGGCTTTATCTCATATTTGTCAGCCTTTTTCAAGAAGGTATGCAGATTTAGCAAAACGCTCAAAGCATCATAGTGGCTGTAATATTTTAGTTTTTTCTCTTTTTTTGTGATTTTTTGATACTTTTTTTTGTCAAAACTGACGCTAATGATATTGAATGTCTCCTCTTCTACCGTCTCATTTTTATCTTGAAAACGTGTAATGGTTTTGCTGTCATGGTCAAATACAAAAAGATTTGTTTCTGTTGTTATATCATTTTTTTGATACTCTTTAAAAGTGTCACTAATATATAATCCATCTTTTATATGACCTCTGCTGACAAAGCGATTGACCTCATTGTGAGATATTTTAGCTGCCAATCCTGTCGCTGCTGATTCTAACATCATCATATATTTATCATCTTTTGTTGCTACTGTTATTGTGGCTTGTCCAACTGTTCCAAAAAGTGATAATTTTACATTGTATCTAGTGGCTACTGCACTGTTTGCATACATGCTAACAAAAAAAGTTATAAGTAAGAGTGGTATTTTCATAACTATAATATCCTTATAAATCAAAAGTATAAAGTAGAGAAATCATACCAGAAAATATGTACTTATCACTAACAATAGGGCTTTGTGTAATTGTGCTGTTTAATATATCTGCTCTCATATTTGTCAAAACCGAGTATTTTGGAGTTATCTGATATTTTATATAGTTTTGAAAAGCTGCATTTATTCCTGCTTGTGCATGATAGTATCGTCTATCTGTATTGCTCTCTTTATGTGTCACGCCGTAGTAGTAGTTATTAAAGCCCTCTGAAAACCAAAGTAGTAAAAAACTAGGTACGAATGTCCACTTTTTCATCTTGATTTTTGTACCGATTTCGCCACGAATTAAAGAGCGGTTTGAGCTGTTTAACATATCATTGGCATATATAATCTCTCCAAATCCCAAATCATTTTTTCCTGCCAATGAGATACCGCCTTCCCAGCTTGTTTTTCTTGTTTTCATACCTTTTAAAGTTTTACTGTCTTCGGCTCTATAGCCATTTGGGCGGGGCTGAATCATTAGTGACAAACCCCAGTTTTCTCCACCATAAAAATAGACTCCCATCTGTGACCATCTAACATAGAAGATTTTGTATTGTAAAAAAACAACAGGAGAGGGGAGTATAAAAGCATCTGTGTCTGTATATGGCTGAGTCTGAATATATGGACCTGCACCCATTAAAAGATAATCATCAGCTTTTAATAGTGAGGAGATAAATATTAACAGAGTAATGAATTTCTTCATCTTATGCTCTTTATAATATGAAAATATTCCGGATTGGTTGCATCATAATATGGAGTGACTATCGCATTTTGATAGCCCTCTGCTTTATCTATGGAGATGACTTTTCCAACTTTTAAACCTTGAAAAAAAAGTTTATCGAGTCCGGATGTCACCACTTCATCACCCACATGTATCTCTTTCCATGTAGGAATGTACTCGACAATAAGCTCTTTAACTCCATTTCCGTGAATAATTCCGGGTGCTTTATCTTTACCTACAAAAACAGCATAAGCACTTTTTCTATCAATATTTAGCAGAGCTAAAGGCTTTTTATCACGTTCCACCACAATACCGGCAGCGAGTTCATTATGTACAAGACCATAAACTTTTGAGCTGTTAAACTCTGGAAAATCTAACCATACTTTTGTAATATCTCCAAAATTTGAATATGATAGAGTTCTAACAAGTGTTACATCCGGATCGATTTTTATAGATGAGTTATACTCTTTAAATATGGCATTTACTTCAGAAGCAAATTGGTGTGATATTAGGTGACTCTTTTTCAAGGTATCTATTTCGTACTGTTGATTGGCTATATGTTGTGCTTGATTAAAGTGTTCATATATAGTATCTGTTATATTTTTTACAATATGATGATAAGATGATTTTATAGTGTATGAAAGCTTTAAAAATGGAGCTTGTAGTGTCGTTGAATAATAGATGGCACCAAAAAAAAGTGCCAAAAAAAGGATAATATTATAACGTTTTTTAATCATTTTCAAAGAGTTCTTGAAGTAAATCAATCTCTTCTAAAGCCCTGCCTGTACCTTTTGCAACAGCAAGTAGAGGCTCATCTGCTACATAAACCGGAATTTTTACTAAATCCGATAAATATTTATCCAATTGACGGATTAAAGCACCACCTCCGGTTAATATAATACCGTGATTTACAATATCTCCTGCAAGATCGGGAGGCATCTGCTCTAATACAATACGTAAAGCTTCTGCAACCTCTTTTAGAGGCTCTCTCATGGCTTCTCTTACATCTTCTGATGTTAATTCGACTGAACTAAGAAGACCCTCTACTTGATCTCGACCGTTAACCGTCATAGTCAGTTCATTATCGAGTGTTATAGCTGTTCCTATGTTTATCTTAATCTCTTCAGCAACACGTTCGCCTATCAATAAGTTATATTTTTTGCGAACATAATTTACTATAGATAAATCTATTTTATCTCCAGCTATACGAATAGATTTGGAAAGAACCAATCCTCCTAGCGATACAACCCCTATCTCAGTAGTACCACCACCAATATCTACTACTAAGTTACCCTTAGGTTCGCGTATATCAATACCCGCACCAATAGCAGCAGCCATAGGCTCTTCTATTAAAAAGACCTCTCTTGCACCTGCTGAAAGTGCGGATTCTCGTACTGCTTTACGTTCAACTTGTGTTAAACCGTATGGAACACAGATAATAATTCTTGGACTGATTAGTGCCGTTCTTCCGTGTGCTTTTTCTATAAATTTGCGAATCATTCTCTCTGTCATATCAAAATCAGCAATAACACCGTCTTTCATAGGTCTGATAGCTTTGATATTTCCGGGAGTTTTACCAACCATCTCTTTGGCTTCATGTCCAACTGCCAAGACACGTTGTTGCCCATAGCGTTCTGTTTTTACGGCAACAACGGAAGGTTCATTTATGATTATTCCATGACCTTTGGCAATCACTAGAGTGTTTGCCGTACCTAAATCTATCGATAAATCATTTGAGAAGAGACCTATTATTTTATTAAAAAACATCCATTAATCCTAAGCTATTTTTTTATTGCTGTTTTTGATAAACACGGGCTTTTCGCCTTCTGTTATAACTTCTGGTGTGATAATTATCTCATAACCTTCATATTCAGGAAGTTCATACATAATATCTATCATTGTCTCTTCTAAAATTGCACGAAGACCACGAGCACCTGTTTTACGTTCATTTGCTTTGTGAGCTATGGCTTTAAGTGCATCATCTTCAAAGCTAAGCCGTACATTGTCAATAGCAAAAAGTTTTGTATATTGTCTGATAAGTGAATTTTTTGGTTCGCTTAAGATATGAACCATATCCTCTTCGCTAATCTCATCTAAAGAGGCGATAATAGGAAGACGACCTATAAGTTCTGGGATAAGACCGTAGTGGATTAAATCATCAGGTTCAACAGCGGCAAAACTTGCTAATTTTTCAGCTTTGCTCTTTTTGTCGTGACCAAAGCCCAATATATTGTTACCCTGTTTTTTCTCTAAAATATCATTTAAACCATCAAAAGCTCCACCGCAGATAAAGAGTATGCCGGAAGTATCAAGATGAATAAAGTCCTGATTTGGATGTTTTCTGCCACCTTTTGGAGGTATATTTACAACAGCACCCTCTATGATTTTTAAAAGAGCCTGTTGAACACCTTCTCCAGAAACATCACGAGTTATAGAGCGGTTTTCGCTCATACGCGAAATTTTATCTACTTCATCAATAAATACAATTCCCTGCTGTGCTTTTTCCACATCACCATCGGCTGCTAAAAGAAGCTTTGTTAAGATATTTTCAACATCTTCGCCGACATATCCAGCCTCTGTCAAGCTAGTGGCATCGGCAATAGCAAGAGGAACATTTAAGATACGTGCAATTGTTTGAGCCATTAAAGTCTTACCGCTGCCTGTTGGACCTATTAGCAAAACATTTGATTTTGCGATTTCTGTATTGTCGTCTTCTATATTTGAGCTTCTAAATATACGTTTGTAGTGATTATAGACAGCAACTGAAAGAAGTTTTCTAGCATTCTCCTGCCCGATAACATAATCACCTAAGAATGAGTCTATCTCTTTTGGAGTCATCAGCTCAATTTTAGAGTCAATCTCTATCTTATCTTCACTGTCTTGATCCCCAAACATAATTTTATAAGCTGAAAATACACAGTTTTTACAGATATATACACTATTACCTGCTATAAGCGGATTTTCTTCACTTTCTCTTGCTTCACAAAAGCTACAATTTCTATGGATCATTTAATTTTTCCTCTCAAACGGGATACCACGTTTGGTTTTTAATATAAAGTTGCACAGTGTAATAACATGGTGGTTATCACTTTTTTCGACTAGTTCAGATGCCGTATCTTTTAGAGGTTGTCCGGATTCAAAGAGATCCCTGTAGGCACTTTTTAAATCATTTATATCATCTCTTTGAACATTACGGCGTAAACCTGTTAAATTGAGTCCACGTAAAGCTGCACGATTTCCCTCAGCCATGCAGTAAGGCGGAATATCTTGGGCAACTGCCGATGCACCGCCTATCATGGCATAATCTCCGATATGAACAAACTGATGTATAGGAGTCATACCGCCAATTACCGCATAATCTCCGATTTCAACATGACCTGCCAAAGTTGCAGCATTTGCCAAAATACAGTGATTACCGATAATAACGTCATGCCCTATATGGACATATCCCATAAAAAGATTGTGTGAACCGATAATGGTTTTTGCACCACCGCCTTTTGTTCCGGGGTTAAAGAGTGTGAACTCTCTTATTTTATTATTATCACCTATGATAAGTTCTACCTCTTCACCGTTGTATTTTAAATCTTGCGGCACTGAACCTAAAACCGCATGAGAGAAGATTGTATTGTTTTTACCGATAGTTGTCTTTCCGTATATGCAACTTCCTTGGGCGATGGTTGTTCCATCACCTATATTGGCTTCACCTGAAATAAAGCAGTAAGGAGCAATTTTTACATCTTTGCCGATTATAGCACCGTCTTCTATGACTGCCAAAGGGGAGATATTACTCATTTATCTACAATCATCGCTTTAAGTTCAGCTTCTGAAACTATCTTGTCATCAACATAAGCTTCGCCTTTAAGTACCCATATGGCAGCTTTATTTTTTATAACACTGATACGATACTCCAATCTATCTCCGGGACGAACAGGATTGCGAAATTTAGCCTTGTCTATGCTCATAAAATAGACAACTTTATTTGCTATCTCCTCTTCGGTTGCGTTCATGCTTTTAAATGCCAAGATGCCACCGGCTTGTGCCATACCCTCAAGAATCATTACACCGGGATAGATAGGATGACCGGGAAAATGTCCCTGAAAGACATGTTCACCGATAGTGACATTTTTATAACCTATAAGTGTCTTGCCGGAGTCAATTTCAGTAACCTTGTCTATCAATAAAAACGGAAAACGGTGAGGGAGAATTTTTTGTATTTCAACTACATCAATCATTGTGCTTATTACCTTAAAGAAAATTGGGTAATTTTATCTAAAAATAGGTTAATATTTGTATAATGTTGGTATGAAATAGTAGCTTGTTTGGAAAATTATCCTTTATAAAAGCTGATTTATAATACTATCATTACTTCTCTGGTATCTTCATATGTTTTTGCATCAAGAGTGATGGAAAATTTACCATCTGGAATATTATCAACAACAAAAATAGGAGTTAGATTATAGGGATTACATGTAAGTATATCTCTTACATGTAACTCTTGTTTAAAAGATGGTGTGTTGTAAATTAGTTCTCTTACATGTAAGAACTCTGTCTTTGCCAATGTGTTGTATGTCTGTAGAGTTATCAAGACAATATCATCACGATTCATATAAAACATATCTTTTATACGATACTCAATCTTGCCTTGAGCATATTTTCTAGGGAGTGTAGAATAGATGATAGCATGAATATCCGCATAACCTTTTTTCCCGATACTAAGCTTACATGTAAACTCTCTGTAGTTTAAAAATTTCTCTTTTACTATACGATAAGATTGATCTGAATCTTCTAGCTCTACTCTCTTTTCATATAGTTCGAGACGTTCTTGTATAGAGGCTGGTAGTGTATTATTGTTTATGGGTGAAAACATCTCATCCATCAATCTGTCTTGCTGCTCTCTTTGCATACTTAATCCAAACAGACAACCGCAATAATCCTGCCTGTATAACTGTTCTTGTTTTGTTACACGAGATTGATCTTGTGTTCCACCTCCTTTTCTATAATCCGGTGCAATAAACTCTACTCCATGCTCTTTAAAAAAGGCATCACCGCTCTTTTTTAACTGCTCTTGAGATTTTAGAGGACTTACTAAAAGGGTAGTGGTAAAGCTCTTCTCCCCAAGCTCTAAAGCTTTAAAAGCACTTACATGTAAACGTTTGTCAAAACATACTTTGCAACGCTCACCTTTTTCAGGCTCTCTCTCCAAACCGGTTACTGCTTCAAGCCAATTTTCATAATCGTATTCACCTTCAATAAGTTCAATACCAAGTTTATTGCAGCTTCTTTTTACATCAAGGTATCGTAAGCGGTATTCGGAATATGGGTGAATATTTGGATCATAAAAGAAGCCGATAAGCTTCTCTTTGGGGAAATCTGCTTGTAATTTTTCTAAAAAAAAGTGTGAATCAACACTACAGCAGATATGAACTAACATATATTAATCACGTGTAGCTAATACTTCAACTTTGATGATTTTATCTTGACCTTCTATAGAGTCAAGAACTCTCATAGACTCTTCATCATCAGCTTCAATACCGCCAAAAACAGTGTGAACACCATCTAAGTGAGGAGTATCCGTAAAACAGATAAAAAACTGACTTCCACCTGTATCTGGACCTGCATGAGCCATAGATAAAGTTCCTTTAACGTGTCTGTGCGTATTTAGTGAAGTTTCACAAGCGATAGAGTAACCGGGTCCACCTGTTCCTGTTCCTGTAGGACAGCCACCTTGTGCCATAAATCCCGGGATTACACGGTGAAAATTAAGTCCATCATAAAAACCATCTTTTATAAGTGTTGCAAAATTTGCCACAGTATTTGGTGTCTCATCACCATACAATTTAATCCACATAACACCTTTTTCAGTCTCCATCTTTACCCAAGCAAACTCTGCCATCTCATCAGCACTATAATCGAAAGTTTTAAGTTCTTTTTTCCCAAACATAAAATTTCTCTCCTTTTTTTCTTGAAATTATAGTCTATATAGCTTAAGATTTATAAAATTTGATTTATTATATAATGTTAGTAATAAAGGCTGTGTTTATGCAAAAGAAAAGAAGATTTATCTATCTGCTTACAAATAGTTTATATTTTGTATGGTCAATACTTCTTGTAAGTATTCTTGCTATCATTGTTGGAAAAGTTTATAGTTATAGTAAATATGTAGCTACACAACAAGCTATTACAAGTGCAAATAAAGATATAGCATATCGTAGCTGGGTTGCTTCACATGGAGGCGTCTATGTACCCGTTGATAAAAGAACTCCTCCAAATCCATATCTTTCACATATAAAAAATAGAGATTTTAGAGCCATAGGTAAAGAGTTTACTCTTATGAATCCAGCATATACACTTTCTCAGATGATGCACGACTACTCAAAGCTTTATGGTATTAAAACTCATATAACAAGTAAAAATTTATTAAATCCAAAAAATAAACCAGATGATTGGGAGACTGTAGCACTTGAGAAGATAGATGAGACGAGAAAAAGTTTTATTGAACTTAGCAAGATTGGTTCGCAAGAGTATATGAGACTTATGAAACCTCTTGTTACAAAAAAAATATGTCTGAAATGCCATGCTCAACAAGGTTACAAGATTGGTGATATTAGAGGTGGTGTCAGCGTGGCGATACCTATGAAAAAGTTTTATGTTCATGCTTTAAATAACTCTGTTTTGGTTAGTATATTGTTTTTACTTATATGGATGGTCGGTATATTTTCTATTAAATTTTTTAGTAAAAAAATATATAAATATCTTGATGAAAAAGAGGAGTCATATGAGCGGTATATTTATGGTTTGGTGAACGTCATCGAAAAGAGAGATACATATACGGCAGGACACTCAACGCGTGTAGCAAATTATGCTCAAATTATTGCAAGGGATATGGGCTTTAGTGATAATGATTGCGAAATGATTCATAGAGCCGGAATGTTGCATGATATAGGTAAGGTGGCTATTCCTGACTCCATATTTTTAAAACCAACCACTTTAAGTGACAGAGAGTACAAACTTATACAAGAGCATGTAAATATAAGCTATGAGATGCTTAAAGATATAGCTATTTTTGATGATATAAAAGAGATAGTCAGAGATCATCATGAGCGTTATGACGGTGCTGGTTATCCAAGAGGTTTAAGTTCACAAGAGACACCTATATTGGCACAGGTATTAACTCTAGCAGATGCATTTGATGCCATGACTACAGATAGAATATATAAGGGTAGAAAAAGCGTAAAAGAAGCTATTCAAGAGATAGCCAAACAATCAGGCAAACAGTTTAATCCTAAAATTGTCAATGTTGCTATTAAGAGTTTAAAAAATTCAGTAATTGAACACAATAAGCATCAAGCTCCAAAAACAGTATTAGAACAGGAGAGATTTAGCTATTTTTATAAAGATCCTTTAACGCATCTGTATAATGAAGCATATCTACATAAGGATATACAGAACTTAAATAGTTGTAATTTTTTAGTATGGATTTCTTTAAAAGAGTTTCATAACTTTAATAGATCTAACGGTTGGAAAAGTGGTGATAAAGTGTTACAAAATTTATCTGATGTCATCCATTTTAAATGTAAAAATCATATAAGTTCGTACCGTTTTTATGGGGATAATTTTTTAATATTATTAGATAATATCGAAGAGGTAAAGAGATTAAAAG
>WFND01000005.1 GCA_015484575.1 Helicobacteraceae bacterium | reverse complement strand
GGATTGAGTGCCCATAGTGACAACCCTTCCGTAACGGCTCCAAATGCTTTTTCTACTTCATTGAAAATCTCTTTGACTTCACCTTGTGCCTCTTGCATCTTTGTTACTTGTAATAGACTCATCTTTTTTTCCTTTATTTTTAAACTAAGTGGTATAAAAATATACCTGAGTGTGCATACTTTCTTATTTGGCGCCATACTATTTCTAAACTGTTTAGTCTAAAAATAGCTATAAAAAAAGCAGCTCAAAAAAACACACTATGTCTCTTTGAGCTGCTTTTTACTCTATCATCTCTTTTAATTGCTTAACTATACTCTCAACCATCTCATCGGTTGCACCTGCTTGCACAGACAGGACAAGTCCATTTAAAGTATTCATAAAACGGGTACTTAAATCTTTGGCAGAAAGAGATGTGTTAAGGGTGCCGTTATCTATATCTTCTTGCAGAGCATCAGCAAAGAAGTTTTGCATAGTAAGATACTCCTCTTTTATCTGAATGCTAAGATCTTCATAGCGTCCATAACACTCTTTACCCGAATTCATAAGCAAACAACCGGTAAGTCTTCCTGTAGTTTTTAACTCATCAAGTGTCATCTCAACAAGTTTGAGCATTGTCACTTTTGCACCAATCTCTTTTTTGAGTGATTGAAGGTAATCAAGCTGTTTTTTTTTATAAAGCTCTAAACATTTGGAAAAAAGTTCCTCTTTACTTCCAAACATATGGTAAAAGCTCCCTTTGCTTATACCCATAGCTTTTAAAACATCGTCTAAAGAGCTTTTTTCATACCCATGTTTCCAAAAATAATCCATCGCCAAGCCTAAAACTTCTTGCTCGTCAAAGGACTTTGGTCTACCTTTTGTTCTTCTCATGATGCAATTATAGACTAATTAGTTTAGAAATGTCAAGTTCACAAAGTATTATGGAAAAATAACTTGAGCTATCTTCTCAAACTTTATTGGATTTTGCACCCATCTTTATATAAATATGCAAAATATCAATCGCGGCAGGTGTTACTCCGCTTATTTGAGAGGCTGCTTGTAGGGTTGGTGGATTAAACTTCTGAAATTTCTCTATAATCTCTTTTGATAGTCCTGAAACAGATGAGAAATCAAAATATTCTGGTATCTTTACATGTAAGAGTTTTTTCATTTTTGTTATATCCTCTTGCTGCTTTTGAACATAACGTGCATATTTTGCTTCTACTAATATCTCCTCTTGTATATATTGGCTGTATTTTCCAAGTTCCGGTAGCAGTTTTGACAGTTTTTCCAAGGTAAATGTTTTACGAGATATAATCTGTTGGGCACTTTGTCTATCATTTATTTTCTCTTCATCTATGCTCTGTAAAAACTCTATAAACTCCTTATTTGGTGTATAAGAAGTGCTATCTATCAACTCTATAGCTTCTGCGATTTCTTGACGTTTTTTCTGAACTTTTGCAAAATCATCATCACTTATCAGTCCAAGTTCATGCCCATAAGCACTAAGTCGTAAATCTGCTGACTCTTCACGCAACAAAAGACGATACTCCGCTCTTGAAGTAAACATTCTGTAAGGTTCTTTTGTCCCTTTTGTCACCAAATCATCTATCAAAACACCGATGTATGCTTCATCTCTGCGTAAAACTAGAGGCTCTTTTGCTTTTAGTGAAAGCGAAGCATTTATACCTGCCATAAGACCTTGTGCAGCTGCCTCTTCGTATCCTGTAGTTCCATTTATCTGACCTGCTAGATAGAGATTTGGTACTTTCTTTGTCTCTAGTGAGTGTTTTAACTCTGTTGGATCAACATAATCATACTCTATCGCATAACCGTAACGTACTATTTTTGCATTTTCCATACCTTTCACGGAGTGTATCATCTCTCGCTGGACATCCGGAGGCAATGAGGTACTCATACCATTTATATAGCACTCTGTATTTTCAGCTGTTTGAGGCTCTATAAACAGATGATGTCTATCTTTATCTCTGAAGCGATTTATCTTATCTTCTATACTAGGGCAGTATCGTGGTCCAACACCCTCTATCTGACCTGTAAAAAGAGGTGCTCTGTGAAAGTTGCTCTCTATAAGAGTATGAGTATCTTCATTTGTGTAGGCTATATAGCAAGGTATCTGCTTTTTCTCTTTTGCAAATGTATCTCTATGGGTTCTAAAGCTAAAAGGTTTTGGTATATCATCACCGGGTTGTTCTTCCATAACAGAGAAATCTATGCTAGAGCTATCTATACGCGGACATGTACCTGTCTTTAAACGACCCACATTTAAACCAACCTCTCTAAGTGAGTTTGATAGTTTATCTGCAGAGAACTCTCCAAAACGCCCAGATTCTTGAGTGATTTCTCCTATATGAACAACACCTTTTAAAAATGTTCCTGTCGTTAAAATCACTTTTGAAGCAAAATACTCATTTAAGAGTTGCGTACGGACACCGATAAGTACACCATCTTCAAATATAAGTTCATCAACCATCTCTTGAACTAACTCTAAATTGTTTACATGTAAGACTAGGTTTCTAGCTATGATACGGTATCTGTCCATATCTATTTGAGCTCTAGATCCACGTACTGCCGGACCTTTTGCAACATTTAAGATACGAAACTGTATTCCGGCTTCATCGGTAATAAGTCCCATCTCTCCGCCAAGTGCATCAATCTCACGAACAAGATGCCCTTTTGCTAATCCACCGATAGCAGGATTACAGCTTGTAGCACCCACCTGTTCTGCCAATATGCTTACTAAAAGTGTTCTGTTTCCCATACGAGCAGAGGCTAATGCGGCTTCAACACCGGCATGACCGCCACCTACTACTATTATGTCATAATTATCTCTATTCATAATGCAATTATAGCGATTTTAGATATAATCTGCTTATGAAACGTTTTATTTTGCTCTATGTTATTTATATGATTATCGCTTTTATTCTTGTTGATTACAAACCTGTACACGATTTTTTACAACTTGACAGATACTATACCGGTGGGGTTGTATATCTTAGTAAATATCTTATAGAACTTATCAATATACCGGTTAAAGCAGATGGAGCTATGTTGCATTTGAGCTCAAATATCATGGAAGTTAAATTTGGTTGCAATGGACTTGAGGCAATTTTACTTTTAGTCTCTGCTATTTTAGCCTATCCATCTTCCATAAAAGCGAAGTTTTTAGGGATAATAATAGGCTCTAGCTTTTTACAGGTTTTCAACATTATCCGTATAGCGATATTGGCTTGGGTTTTAGAGAAACATCCTACTGTTTTTCCTATAATGCACGAGTATATTACCCAAAGTATTATGATTGCTATCGCTTTTGTAATCTTTTTAATCTATCTTCAAAATGTGACAAGAGATGAAAAACTCAAAAACAATTCTTAAATTTTTTGCTATTTTTATAGTGGCTTACGCAGTTTTTCTGCCCTCTTGGCTAGTTGTAAAAAATCCTTATAATCGTGCAATTACCGAAGTTGCTTTTGAAATATCTTCATGGAAATATGATTTACATGTAAGCGATAGTAAAATGAAAGGTCGTGAGATGACATTTAGTGTTGAAAACTCTACGCCTATTCTTTCAAGATATGGAAAGAACAGTAATTTTATTATTGATTTAAGCTTCGATGTTGAATCTGTTACTTTCAATGTTCCTATGACGTTATCTTTAATCTTTGCTCTAATCTTTACATTTGGAGTATCTTTAAGAGACAATTTACGTCTTATTTCAGTCGGTCTTATTGCTCTTTTGACTTTACATGTAATAACACTTGTAGTCATATCCACCTCTCTTTTTGCGGGTTCTATGGAGAGTTCTAGGGTTGTGCAATTTTATCTTAGCAGATATACGTTACCGATTAAGTTATTGGAAAATCTAGGTATGATTTTAAACTCTTATGCAGCTAGGTTTGAGCCATTTTTGATAGCTATCATAGTTTGGTGGCAATTAAAATTGAAACTTTAGAGGCATCTAAGAACTCTTAAACTAAAATGACAAAAAATTATAAAGAAGATATATGATTCAAGAAGCACATAACGCTTACAACTCTAAAGATTTCGACCTTGCTTTTAAACTATATGAGGATTTAAGCCAAAAAGGTGATGCAGATGCACAGACATCTCTAGCTTACATGTACCAAAATGCACAGGCAACTGAAAAAGATGAACAGAAGGCTCTGCAACTGTATCTAAAAGCGGCTCAAAACAAGCAACCTTATGCTATGTTTAATTTAGCGATACTATATGCAAACGGAATAGGCGGAGTATCTATGGATCTGTTTAAAGCACATGAGCTGTATATGGAGGCTGCTACAAGAGAGGTTCTTCCTGCTATGTATGAGGTTGCTCTTATGTTAGAGCGTGGTTTGGGATGTATGCAGAACTTTTCAGAAGCTGCTTTTTGGTATGAAGAGGCTGCAAAACGTGGGCATAGTGAAGCGTTTAATAACCTTGGTGTTTTGTACAAAGAGGGTCATGGTGTTATTCAAGACTATAAACGCTCTTTTATCTGTTTTAAAAAAGCTTCAGATGCAAACTTGCCGACAGGACACTATAATCTTGGACTACTTTATGATCAAGGACTCGGCGTTGAAGAAGATCATGATATGGCATTGGAGTTGTGTCGTAAAGCTGCTTATGGTGGACATGAAAAAGCAAAAGATATTATAAAAGGTCTTCAAGAAGATGGAAAGATTGTTTTTTAAGGAGAGAGAATGTTTACAGGCTTAATCCGTGAGATGGCAACGGTAAAAAGTTATAACTCTAATACTTTGGCGTTAAAAGCCAAACACAGACCAAAACTTGGAGACTCCATAGCCATAAACGGAGCTTGTCTTAGTGTTGTATCTATTGAACCTGACGGTTTTAGTGTTGAACTCTCTCCTGAAACTCAAAAATATATTGCACTAGAGAGATTAAACGGCTCTGTCCATATAGAACCTGCAATGATGATGGGGGATAGATTTGAAGGTCATATCGTCCAAGGACATATCGATACAATAGGCACAGTAAAAAGTATATCAAATAGTGGAAATAGTTTTGATGTTATAATCTCTGTAGAGCCTAAATTTATCCGCTATATTGTACCAAAAGGCTCAATATGCATAGATGGAGTAAGTTTAACGGTAAATGATGTTCAAAGTGACTCATTTCGCTTAACTATTATACCCATAACCATGAAAGAGACACTATTTGCAACCTACAAAAAAGGCTCTAGGGTAAATATAGAAACGGATATGTTTGCTAGATATATAGAGCATATCTTAACCCATAAAAATGCTGACTCCATCTCATGGGATGATGTTGACAAGATTAGTTCTATGTATTAGTATCACATATAGCTTTTACATCCTTATTGCATAAGATTTTATGTTGCATATCTACTTTTGTATAATCTAACAAACTTTTTGAAGCTAGGGTAGAATCACGAAAATTTTCACCTGAATTTATATAGATATTAAAACCATTTTCATATAGACCGAGACGGGTTTTTAGTGCCATTGAGTATGTGGTTAAAATCCCATCATCTTTTATCACTTTAGATATATCTGCAAAATATTCCAAACTCCATAAGCTGGGAT
>WFND01000004.1 GCA_015484575.1 Helicobacteraceae bacterium | reverse complement strand
CTCTTTTAGAATCAAAGGCTAAAATTATATCATTTGTATGAAATTTCTGCTCACTGAAAAAAGGGTTTACACTCTTTACATGTAAGAGTAAGCCTCTCTTATCTATCCTTATACCGGCATCGGCATAGAGAACATCTCTGCCTCTGAAATTTAAAAAATGTTTTAAATAATATCTATCAATAATACCATTACCGACAGATACACCCTGCATATCACAGCAGTTATCTGTTATGACCGAGGCTTCTTTAAGAGGTTTAGAAAATTTAGCAAGTTTTTCTACTCCGCACTGTTGCTGTGCTATAAAACCATATACTTGACTCTTTTTGCCGATAGCGGATAAACTTTTTGTATATTTACTCTTTAGCTTAAAAGGGTAAGCGAAGTGACTCTTATCAGAGATTAAGGCTATGCCCAAGTATGGATCATATTTTTTATATTTAAAATCCGGTTTACATTTTGAGTATATAAGTCTAGTAGAGTTTTTTAGAGGAATCCAAAAGAGAGATGAGCTAGAGAAGACTTTGGCATCAGATACCTTCTTCTTGCACAGATGAAACCCGCTAGAACACGAGAAAAGTTCTAACGTAAGCAGAAATATTAGAACAAAACTCTTTTGCACTTAAGACTGTCCAAATGGATTTGCTCCGCCAAAAATTCCCATGGCACTGTGTTTTTTTGAATCCTCTACCATCTTATTGGCATCATTAAATGCACCTATAAGCAGTATCTGAAGAGACTCTTTGTCGGATAAAAGAGAATCATCTATATCTAAGTCTAAAACTTCGCCTTTACCGTTTATGCTAAGATTAACCATACCACCGCCGGTTTTTACACTGAACTCTTTGGCTTGTATATCCTCTTGCATCTTTTTTGCCTGTTCTTGAAAACTTTCAAGCATCTTGCCCATATCACCCATATTTAAGTTTTCAAACATCAGATACTCGTTAAAACTTCAGTTATGGCATTTTCATCATCTACCAAAACTACCGTAGGCTCATAAGTTTCAAGATCTTTCTCATTATATGTTGCATAGGCAACCACAATAATTTTATCTCCCTTATGTACCTTACGTGCTGCAGCACCATTTAGACATATATCACGCTTTCCACGTTCTCCTAAAATTATATAGGTAGAAAAACGCTCTCCATTGTTAATATTTAAAATCTCAACTTTCTGTCCAACACGCATTTTTGATGCTTCGAGTAGCTCTTCATCGATAGTAATTGAGCCGACATAGTTTAAGTTGGCATCAGTAACGGTTGCACGATGAATTTTGCTATAGAGCATTTCTATGGTCATGACTTTATTCCTTATTTTCCCATCTGAGCAGCCATATCAGCCGGTGTTATAGGATCATCCCATAATTCAGAATCGATTACGTACTCCTGCACAACATTCCCACCGATAATATGCTCTTGAATAATACGATCAATTTTTGCTTTATCAAGCCCGGTGTACATGGTATGTCCGGGTTCAACTAACATAACCGGTCCTACATTACAACGGTTCATACAAGCACTACGGATAGGTTGCACTGTTCCTATTATACCCTTTTGCATTAAAGTTTGTGCTAAATGCTGAAAAAGGTCTTGAGTCTGTGCATTTACACATGACGGTTTTGGCATCCCCGGAGGTGATGACTGTTCACATTTAAATATATAAAAAGCTGGTTGTGGTAAACCCATAATGGCTACTCCCAAAAAAAATTTCGGTATTATACCAAATAATTAAATTATTCTTTACTTTAAGTTATTTTCTTAAGTTTTATTTGCATCAAGTTCTTCTTGAATTTTACCTATAAGAGCTCTTATCTCTTCAATATGCTCATCTTTTGCTTCTGTAGTTGAAAGCCACATAACTTGAAGATCACGATTCATATATAGTGAGTGAAACATCTCTATAGTCTCATTCATCTTATCTAAGTCTTCACACATAACAGCCTTGCCCGTAACAGTATTTACAACCTCTAACTGCCAACCATCATCATCTGAAATAATCTCTATCGTTATTGTTAATATCTCTTTTTTTTCGCTCATTTTGACTCCTTAATAATTTCTCTTATCACTTCTCTGTCATCAAAAGGAAATTTTTTATCATATATAATCTGATAGGCTTCATCCCCTTTTCCCAAAACTAAAACGACTTCACCTTCAAGCTGCTCTTGTAAAGCTTTGGCTATCGCCTCTTTTCTGTTTGCATTTATATATAACTCACACCTCTCATCTATTCCCGATTTTATCTGTTTGATTATCTCATCGGGGTCTTCATTTCTTGGATTATCGCTTGTTAAATATATCTTTTTTGCCAAAGAGGCGGCTATCTTTCCCATCAAAGGACGTTTACTCCGGTCTCTATCTCCACCGGCACCAAAAACGACAAGAAGCTCTTTCTCTTTTAAAGCATTTAAGACTTGAGCCATACCGTCTGGCGTATGGGCAAAATCAACTATCACTGCAGGATTTAAGCTAACCATCTCCATACGTCCGCTAACACCTGCAAAATTACCGACAACATCACTTATCTCTTCAAGCGACTTACCACTTACTAGATGAACGGCTGCAAATGCAGCTAAAGTGTTGTAAAGATTAAAAAAACCGTTCAAGTCACTATGAAAAGGAACCACCTCTTGAAAATGTTGAATAATTCCGCTTATACCCTCATTTAAAGAGTATGCCATCATCTTATATGTTGCACTGTTTTCCAAGCCGTAAGTGTAGGCATTTTTAAAATTAAAATCTGCCTTTGATTCATCACGATTTATCAGTTTTTTACCACCATCTTTAAAGAAACTGTTTTTAACTCTTGCATACTCTTCTAGTGACTTATGATAATCTAGGTGGTCTTGTGTTATATTTGTTAAAATCTTTAATTCAAACTCTATCCCCTCTATACGCTCTTGAGCAATAGCGTGTGAACTAACCTCCATAATAAAAAACTCACAACCCGCATCTACTGCCTGATAGATATGTCTGTATGTGTTTAAAACTGACGGAGTTGTTAAAGATTTACCCTCTACAACCTCATCATTCATAAAAAACCCGCGAGTCCCCTGCATAGCAACTTTAAAACCCAAATCTAAAAGATATGAGTATATCGCACTCGCCGTACTTGTTTTACCGTTTGTACCGGTTATACCTATGATTTTAATACGATTTAATCCAAAAATATCGGCTATATCAACGGCTTTTATGATTGAGTGGGGGTTTCTGCTCTTTGCATCATCTAAGTATTTTCTGTTTTGAGCAGTTAGTACAAAGGCTGTCTCAGCATTACACTCTTGCGAATTTTCACTTACATATTTATAGTCACAATTTGGTAGTGCAATTTTCAATCACACCCCTTTAGTAGATATATTGTTAAAAATTTCAGTCAATTTCGGATCATTTTTATATACGCTCAATGCACTCTCTACGTAACTCATAGCCATCTTCTCAAATCCATTATCTACCAACTGTGAAAGAAAATCCAAGAAATCATCTTTTTCACTGATAATTACTCTTGTAGAGAACATAATATTTTCAAAAATTCTTTTAAAATCACCCTCTTGTTCTACTAACATCTTAAATTCAGGATATGAGATACCGTTTTCAAATTCTACTTTATTTATCAGAGGCTCACCGAGAAGTTTGCTTATCTCTTCGATAGAGCCGTCTATAGAATCTAAAATCTCACTGATTATCACATCAGCTTCTTCTGCATTCTCTTCTCTTAATACTTCATAGTAATCAAACAGTGCTATCGCACTAGCCTCTCCACTCATCGCCATCTCTGCAAGAATAGCACCATTATAAGCCTCTTTTGAATTTGGGAAATCTTTTAGTACAAGTGCGTAATTTCGTAATGCTTGTTCATATTGTGCTTTTGTAAAACTATCATTTGCATTTGCGAGGGTTTTGTATTTATTAACAGTTTTCATAATGCCCTCCTGTAATATTCATATATTTAAAATATCGGATAAATCAACAACTACTTAAAGCTGATCAATTTGATTTTCCATACCAAATGGTACATTAACTACGGTTAATTCAGGATGAATATCCATACGTAATTGACGTTCTACCCCATATTTTAGAGTATTTCCGCTACTCCCACATCCAATACATGCACCTTTTAGTTGTACATACACCACACCATTTTTAATTGTAATAAAATCAATATCACCGCCATCAAGAGCCAACGACGGCTGAACTTTAGTGATAATATTGCGTACTGGTTCCATAAGTTCTTCATCTGAAAAAGGAATCATTCTCTACCTTCTAGTTTTTAATAAATGTAAAATAGGATATTATCGCTTAATGAATAATAAAAATATGGAGCTAAACTAGATTTATAACATCTGCCACATAGCTGGGTTTTCTCATTCCTACAGATACATAATCTATCTCATTTTTTTGTAATAAAAACTCCAAAGCAGACGTCTGTAATCTTTTATTAGAATTTTTAAACTCATTTTTTAACATAATTTTTGTATTTTTACTGCACTCATAAGCCACCATTTTTTTATACTGCTGTAAAAAAGCATCTAAATTTTGTGCTAATACTTCTTGGGTATTGTCATCTAATTTATGCAAAGCTTTAGAGAGATGAGGAACTATCTCTCTATATAAAAATGACTCATACTCACCAATCCAGCCAAATTTATGTCTTGAGCTGTCCAACTGCTCTATAAGATTATATATACTTTTACTAGAGTCATCTTCCAACAGCTCTAAAATAGAGTTTAGATGGTGATAATACTCAGGTGGTTCATCATAATCTGCCAATCTATACATTAGATTATCTTTTTGTGCATTTAAAGGTCGATTTACTATGACTCTTAATCCATTTTCTTTTGCCCAAGAAGCACACTTTAAACCCTCTTGTTCTAGTATATTTACAGGTAACTGCACTGTTGTAAAGCTATGCTCTGTATTTTCAGCCTCTTTTGCAGCATTTTGTGCAAATATAATCAGATCTTCATATGGTAAAAATTCAATATCATTAACTGCTTTAGAGAAGCTGTTTGAGCTAATACCATAGCTCGATATACGACCAGCCTTTACCTCTAACTCCAGTGCAACAAAAGCCTTGTATATACGCTCAAACATACCATCCATAGCTTTAACATACTCTATATCTCTGTTTAGTGCATCAAGAAAATAATATTCCGGATTGTGGATAAGATAGCAATCAATTTTATCTACATGTAAGCGTGACAGAGACTCACTTAATTGATCTTTTAAAAAATCCGGATGAATACAGTGATATACATGTTCATTGTACTTAACAGTCTCTTTAAAGTTCTCTCCATCTTCTTTTACACGTTTAAGTACAGCTCCTTGAAGATAACCAAATTTACTAACTATCTCAAGCTTACATGTAAGAGTATCATCTAAATCATTTACGGCGATAGCCACAGCTCTTTCAGCTCCTCCATCCATATAATTTGTAGATGTATCTATCAACCTTACACCGGCTTCTATAGCACTTTTAATAGCTTGAATATGTTCTGGGTTATGTTCTGATATATGGTAAGTACTGAAGGCTATTTTAGAGTTCACGTATCTCCTTTTTTGTGGCGGTAATATAGCTAGATTGAGTTTAAAAGTAAATATAAT
This sequence comes from Helicobacteraceae bacterium, assembly GCA_015484575.1. Classification (GTDB taxonomy): domain Bacteria; phylum Campylobacterota; class Campylobacteria; order Campylobacterales; family Sulfurimonadaceae; genus S010-53. Next base: position 775 of record WFND01000004.1, on the reverse strand, counting down.
GTATAATTGTGTAAAATCAATATAGGAAGTATTTCATGCCTATTAATATAAAACAAGACAGCGTAGAGGTGGCCTTGCAGAAGTTAAAAGCGAGAGAGAACAGTCTAAGAAAATTAGAAGCGATCTCCGGTATGGGTAGTTGGGAGATAGATTTAAAAACTCATAAATCTATCTGGTCAGATCAGAGCTACAAAATTTACGGAATTGATAAAAAGAAGGTAGAACCGACTTTAGAACTCTTCTACTCTCATGTTTTGCCAGAAGATAGAGAAGATGTGCAACTTAAAGTTAAAAATGGGATAAATTCCGGCAATGTGACTTCTTTTACATGTAGAATAAAAAAAACAGACGGTTCAATAGCAACTCTGTTTCTCAATGGTCAAGCGATATACGATAAAGACAATAATCCAATCAAGCTTATAGGAACAACGCAAGACATCACAAAGCAACTTGCACTTCAACAAAAAACAAAAGAGCTGTCAGATTTATTGGAACACTCCTCAAATGAAATATACATAGTAAATCTTCAGACTTTAGACTATGTTTACGTAAACAGTGGAGCAGTCAAAGCCATGGGTTATACATCTGAAGAGTTTTTAACTATGAATATAAGAGATATAAATCCTTTTCTTACAGAAGATAAAATAAATAAATTAAAAAAACTTTTAATGCAGACACAATATACTATTAACAGAACCATACACCAAAGAAAAGACTCTAGCCTGTATCATGTTCAATCATACATACATACACTCTCTTATGATAACCAAAAATG
>WFND01000003.1 GCA_015484575.1 Helicobacteraceae bacterium | reverse complement strand
GGTATAATGAGTGATGTTTTTCAAACATCGCTCATTAATTTTTCAAAACTTTTAATAATGAATGTTCTCTTCTTTCATTATGTACCAAAATTTGTATTTCCTCAATTTATGATTCAAAGCAGATTAGACAGGATAATGTTTAATATCTTGTATATGCTAGGCTTTGTGATGCTGTTTGTGCCTATTTTGGTATTTTTACATATATTTTCTCTGCCTCTATTTTTACTACTTCTACTCTTGGCAAAAGCTTTTTTCTTGAACTATTTTTACAAAAGAAGTCTTTTAGATGAGATTATCAGCTATCTGCGTGGCACTCTTATCAAGGTTTTGGATTTTATGGATAATTTTTCATATAATTGGAATAAGCGACGTGTTTATAAACCAAATAACTATATCCATACCATACAAAAGGTAACATCAGCAAGATACCTGCACAGAGTCTTGACATGGTATGTGTTTGCATATATCTTATATACTCTCTCATTGGGTGGTTTTATCAGTTATGCTGATGCTGTACCTGATACTGCTCAGTTTGTAGAGTGGGTAAATACTATGCATACAAATATTCTGTATGCAGATCATAAGACGGCAGGAGCAGACTTTTTTGGTCAAGCTACTATAGTTTTTTTCTTTCAAAAGATTACAAATATAGACTCAATAGTTCTATTTAATATCTACCCTGTTTTTTTAATCTGGTTTGTTCTTTTTGGTCTGTATTATGTAGTTTATAAGATAACATTCTCATCATACAGTGCCCTATTTAGCGTGATACTTTTCGGTGTTGTTTTTTTATCTCCGGTAGCCGATACGTTTTTAGGATATATATATACTACATCAGTAGCTCCGATAGAGCATTTTTTAAATTTTAAATTTTATCTATTATGGGAAAGTGATGTCTCTAAAGAGCTGTTTAAGGAACTTGTCTCAAATAAACATATACCTTTTGAACGTTACTCTGCCGGATTGGCTTATGAGTTAGCATCTTCAATGTTTTTAATAAATAACTATTTTATCGCAAAGAGTTTCTTGACAAAGAGAAAAGGCTATATAATCTTATACTCCATAACTCTGTTTTTGGTCTTTGTTTTTCATGGAGGAGGTGCAATATATTTAGTTGTTTCAAATGCTTTTATCTTGTTTGTAGCACTTTTGTGGAGAGAGTTGAATTGGAAAATTTTTAAGCAGGGTCTTTTTTATATAGCAGTAGCTTCTATTTTGGGAAATTTATGGATGCTCTCTGTCATAAAGTATGGAATTCCACAAGATTTTGGTGCGGCGGCTCCATTTTTAGATAGTCTGTTTAAAACAAAGCAGAGTGTTTCAAATGTTGCTGATGGCGGTGAGATAGTCAGTTTTGTTGTTGTAAATATCGTGCAGATGTGTATTGTTGCATCTATGTTTATTTTGCTTCTATTTACATTTTTTGTAAAAAGAAGATTTCTGTTTGTATCTATGGTTGTAAGTATATTTGCCGTTATGCTGATATATTTTGCCGCAAATCTTGGATTACCTCGTGCTGCTAAACAGTTTAGAGCTGCCGAATATCTACTATTGGTTTTTGCGATGGGGGGAGGGTTCTATTTTTATATCTTTGTTGTGAAAGTGTTACGATATTTTTATACAAAAAAAACTTTATATATCGGACTCTTTACATCTATATTTTTAATACTTATTACGGTAGTTGAACTTCCTAGATGGATAGAGACAAAACGTTTTATGACACAGACAAACTCTTTAGAGTACAATAACCTCGCATATATACTTTATAAAATTTCACAAAAGAATGAACCATACTCATGGTCAACAGTTTCATACGTACAGACTTACCCTAAAGTTTTGGGGAAGGGTTTTCATATAAATACACAAGAATTTTTATTAAAATATGACCCAAGAGAACATTTTTTAAAGATTCCTGTGCTTAATAAGGTGTATATATTTGTTGAGAACAGACCAAACTCTTATATGGGAACACAGCAGTGGTATTATAGATGGCGTCCACAGATACAGTCTCAGTTAAAAGAGTGGATTAGTATCTATCAGATGTTTCATGATAATATATCTATGTATTATCAAAATGATATAGTCAGTATTTATGAAATTGATAATTCAGAATATGTAAAATATGAGACTAAAAGATTAAAAAATCTTAAAAAGGGAATTAGTGAACTCAATTGAAAAATTTCAATATTTTTTAAATGTCGTATTACCAAAAAGTATTATAGATACCTTTATGCAGATAAACTCTTTGATGAGCGAAACTGTTGGCTGGATAATACTGCTTATACTCTTATTTGTAATATATTTTTTGTATCTATCATACAAAAAACTCTCCTTTTTGCAACAGCATGAGTATGAGATAAATAAGATACTCTTTGAAAATTCAAAATCCGATTCTATAAATGATATACACTCCAATTTTATCGATTTTGGTATCTGGCTTGGTGGAGAGTATGTCAGTTTATATCAACTCCAAGGTCAAACATATGTTCTTTTAAGTAGTAATATATCTATAAATGATAAAAAATCACCGGCTGCGGCATCTTTACATGTAAGTAAAAGAGAGATAAAACTACATCTCAGTTCAGGAAATTTTGACGTAAGCTCTTATATAAGCGAAAATGAAAAATATCTCTTTCGCGTATATGCTAAAAGACGTATAGATTTTGGTAAATATTATGGGATTATCGAGCTTATGTTCTCTAGCTACAACGAGCTTCAACATAATGATGAAAATGTAACAGAACTGCATGTGGCAAAAACGTCAAAGTTGCTTTTTGAGACAATTAATAGTACACGTTTCGGTGATGATGGGTATATGCGTTATCTACTCTCCATGGTGAAAAAGGTTATAAATGCCAAACATATTGCATTTTTACATAATAGTGAAGTACGTATAAAACTAGGAGATTGCTCTTCGTGTGTTTTAAAGATGTTTTATATAAGAAATACCAGTTATAAAGTTGAAGTAGGAACACTTGAAGAGATGGACGTTCAGTCACAGATAACGGTCGGCTCATTTTTAGATCTTACCGGTGTCTTTATGTCAACATTAAGTGAAGAGAGTAAGATGGCAAAAAATTATATCACCTTTCTTGAACAGGCAAATGCTATGCTAGAAAAGGAAGATGATTACAAGATACTCCATAGTGAAAAAGTAAATATAGTCACCACAGAGATAGGGAAAATACTGTTTTTATCTACCGAGGAACTTGACGCCTTACAACACGCCTCAAAACTTCATGATATAGGCAGTATCGCAAATGTTGATGATCTGCTTGTTGAGCAGTACGATGAGAGTGACAGCTATAAGCTGCACCCACTTATAGGCTCTATTCTTTTAGAACCGGTTTCAAATATATATCCTATTACATCTATCGTTAAGTATCATCATGAGCGTCTTGACGGTCAAGGTTATCCTTTTGGTATAAAGGGTGATGAGATTCCGCACTTAGCACAGATTTTAGGTCTTGGCGAGTATTATGTGGGTTTAATCAGTGAACAGACAATGAAAAAAGCATTTACATATGAACGCTCTGTCTCTTTGGTTGAAAAAAGTACAGGAAAAATGTTTGAGAAAATTATAGTTGATGCGTTTTTAAGTGTTCATGAGAAGATTAATAAAAAGATACTACAGTTAGAGAACAAGATGTTAGATTAGATGTTGCAGTAGTTTTTTTAACTTTTCTCTACTGTTAGATGTCTCTGCAAAAGCAAGAATATATGCTAAATTTATCTCAATATCATCTCTCATTAGAAGTGGAAGATATGAGCCTTGCATCTCATATGGGTGTGTATATATGATGGGTTTATTATCACTTTTTACAAGTAAATCTATAAGTAGTTTATGTATCCAAAGAGGAATGACTCTTAAGTAGAACCCTCCGCTAAAAGGAAGTATATATTTAAGAAGCGGTATCTCTTTGATTATGCCGGAGTCTGTTGTTATATTAAAAGGTTTTTTTCTATCTATACTGTTTCCGTACATGTAAGTTTTAAAAGGAAAATATGATGAGCTGTAAGAGTATCCGTTTTTTACCAAAGCTTCATAATATCTTTTTTCAAAAGGGAGAGACCAACTTGCACTTCTATAGCCCCTTACCTCTGTCTGCGTAATATCTTCCAATATCTTTTTAGAGTCACTGATAGAACTTTCAAATGTCTCGAACGAGTGCTTATAAATAAGTTCATGTGTCAATCCATGAGATGCTATCTCATGTCCGTTTAAAGAGAGTTTTTCTACTGCTTTAGGAAACTTTTGTGCAAATGAACCTAATACAAAGCAGGTGGATTTTATATGTAACTCATCACACTGCCGTATCCATTCGTCAATGATAAGCTCATAATCAATTTTAGGCTTATTTTTTATGCTGACACCAAAATTTGCATCTTGAAGTTGTTCTACATCCATCGTTAACCAGAGTGGATGAGTATCGTATATATAACTAATACTAACTCCTTATTAACTCTTTTAGAGAGAGAGATTTTTTTTGTAAAATTATGATAGATATTATGCTTGATGGCAAAACCATTATGAGCTGTAGTATTATACTTCCTACAAGAGCTTCCTCTTTTGCAACACCGTATTGAGTGAGAATAAATATAATTCCAGCTTGAAATGTTCCACTTCCAGCAGGAAGCAGAGGAATTGAAAATGCTATAAAAGAGACCATAGTAGCTATAAAAAGTTCTGTCGTATTTAGAGATAATCCCATAACAAAATGAAAAAATATCATTGTAGTCACAATATATGACATCCATAATATAATAGACCAAAAAGTCAATATCATAACAGACTCTTTAGCTAAAACTATCTGAAAATGGTGATATAGTCGAATAAGCCATCTACGAAAAAATTTTGTAGGAAAAAAGTGTATCATTTCTCTTGATAATGGGCTTTTTATTAGAAAAAACAGTATGATGATAAAAGTTATAACAAGCCATCCAAATATCTGAACCGTCTTATCCTGCCAATATATTTGAGCGCTTAAAACGACTAAAATACCTAATACTAAAACATCAAAAAACCGTTCAGTTAGCATAAGTGAAAAGCCGTGTGAAAGTTTTATTTTATAGAGTTTTTGCAGATAAAAAAGTTTAGCAACTTCTCCAAGTTTTGCAGGTAAAATAGTGTTGGTTAAGACGGAGAAGACTATAGATTCAAAAGAGGCTTTTAATGAACAGCTGTTTTGAGATAAAGACCGCCATCTAAGAGCCAAAATAAGATCGCTAAATATAACACTAAGCACCGTTATAAAAAGCCATAACAGTGAATAATTTTTCAGAGCAGGAGTTAAAAGTGAAATATCTATATCATGAAAAATGTAATAAGCCAAAGCTGCTAAAATAGCAAACTTAAGAGATAAAGATACCGTTTTTTTCATAAATCAGCTAAATATTTTGTTATTTTTGGTCCAACTCTGTCAACTATAAAACGTGGAAGTTTTTTCCATATTGTAGATGCCAATGAGTATTTAGAGTATATATCTTCATCATGTGGCTTAATCAGATCAATTTTTATAGCCTTAGCACCAAATTGAGATTTAAATTTGTAAGTAGCACCACCATAAGGAGAGCGACCAAAGTCTATTATTTTAACATTATAGCGTTTTGCCACCGTTTTTATAAGTTCAAAGTAGAGAAAATAACCTGCAAAATCTCTAGTAAAACTCTCTTCTACACCACCCCAAGGACAACATGCTAATTCACCATCTATGCAAGTTGACATAGTTGCTGCAGGATTGTTGTTTTCATCATAAACAACAAAAAAGATAATCTTATCACCTAGGTTTTTTTGCAAATTATAAAAAAGAGACTTCTCCATCATAGGTGTACCGTGTCTATAATATGTTTGAGAGACAATTTTATAAAAATCTTCTATACACTCTCGCCCGTCTTTGAGTGTATAGTTGTAATTTTTATATGATTTACGTATTTTAGTTCTACATCTTGATTTTGCTATTTTCATTAAATCTTCAGTTTTGGTTGAATCTATCTCAATACGCATAGTTACAGGATCATTTTCTTTAAAATCCGTATATTCAGGATTTAGAGTTCTTATTAGATAATTGCTCTCTTTGGCTAACTCTTTTAACTCTTGTACTTCATTTGAGAGTTTATCTGAGTAGTTTATAAATGGAAGATAGCTTAAAACAGGTTTTGATGTTAAAGACGGAACAACTAAAAAATCCATATAGACATCATTATTATATGTCATCTGAATAGATTTTTTGAATTTCTCAATATACTCTTTTGAATGTACGATAGTCACTTTAATCCTATATTTGTATAATCTTTATCTGTTTAGGTATTATATCGTTATAAAATTATAAGTAACTTTTTATGGAGAGATTATGGAGAAAAAAGTTGGTATCGTTATCGCTATGTATAATGAATCAAAATCTATTAAAAATGTTTTACAAACATTAAAAGAGGTGCGTCAAGATGATACTATTATTGTTGTAGATGATGGTTCTAAGGATGACTGCTTCAATATTGCATCAGAGCTTAAAGGCATACATCTTTTAAAACATATTTATAATCTAGGACAAGGGGCGGCATTGCAGACAGGTATAGAGTATGCAAAGCGTCTAAATTTGGATTATGTCGTCACTTATGATGCAGATGGGCAACATAATCCTCACGATATAGAGCCTTTTGTTGAAGAGATGGATAAACACTCATATGATATTATTTTAGGATCTCGTTTTTTAGGTAATACCGTAAATATGAAAAAGAGTAAATATTATGTTTTAAAGCTCTCGATATTTTTTGGTTATATTTTTGGTGGCTTAAAACTTACAGACTCACATAATGGATTTCGTCTGATAAATATAGCTTCATTCCCGGCATTTGAGATGGTACAAAACGAGATGGCACACGCTTCTGAAGTATTAGATATTATAAAAGTAAATAATTTAAAATATAAAGAGATGCCATGTACAATAACATATACCGACTACTCAATGCAAAAAGGTCAATCTATCTTTAACAGTATCAATATTATGTTGCAGTATCTCTTAGGAAAGGTTCAGTAGATGATAATAATAAAAACGGTGCTTATTTTAATTTTTACTTTGTCAATCTTGGTTATTTCACTATCTGATAAGTATAAAACATACAAACGTGTACTCTTGTTGGTTCTATACTTTAGTGCGGTTATAATGATAGTCTCACCCTCCATAGCAGATACGGTTGCAGGTTGGTTCTCCATACAGTACGGCTCTGATTTAGCCGTCTATTTCTCTATAGCCGTTTTAGTGATGTTTGGTGCAGTAAATTATGCTCGTGGATATAGACAAGGAAGAATTACAACTACGATAATACGCGAGTTAGCCATAAAAGATGTCAAAATTACTTGATGTCTGAGCTGACTTCAAGAATTTTTTGATCTTTTTTTTCTATAAAATATTTTCGTACCTCTTCTTGATACTCTTTTTTAAGCTTTATTTTAACCATTGCTTTCATTCCGTCTTGCAGTATATAAGAGGAGTTTTTAAGATCAATATCTACAATCATTCTTCCAAATTCAGGATCAACTACGGGAATTATGCGAGTAATGTTTGCATCAACACTATAAGGAGGAGTAGTAATAAAATCTATATGAACACTCTCCCCTTTTTTTATAAAGCGATAAAGTCCCGGTGCCAATCCGGCTTTTACGGTTACATTGTCTATATTTATTATAGAACCCATTGACGAGTTTTTTGCTACTTGTGTGCCAATTTTTATCTTAGAACCGATAAGATAACCGCTATAACTGCTCTTTACGGTTGCATTTGCAATATTATATTTTGCTTTTTTCAGAGCCGATTTTTTCTCATTTAGTTGAATCTGCAGCCGGTTTCTACTCTGTTGGGTATTGTATAGCTTATCTCTGTTTGTGTTTTTTTGAATATAATAGTCTTTCATCGCATTTGAAAGCTCAGACTCTGTAGCGTAACCATCTGCATGTAAAGCCGTGATTTTTTCCAGATACTGTTTTGCATTGTCTGTTATAGAATTTTTTAAATCTCTATTTTTTTCTAGCATCTTAAGTTGTAGATTTATGATTTTAATCTCATCTTTTAAGTTCTGTATATCTACAAGATAATCTTTTATATCAAATTGATATAAGATGTCGCCTTTGGCTACTAAAGAGCCGTTTTGTTTATAGATTTTACTTATTTTGCCTTCAAATGGAGATAAAATATCTTGATTTATACTTGGATAGACTACCGCCTCTAGTTTAATTGTGATATTGTTATCATCTTTTACTAGTTGCTTCTCCTCTATGCTTTTAGCACATCCAGATACAAATAGAGC
>WFND01000002.1 GCA_015484575.1 Helicobacteraceae bacterium | reverse complement strand
GGAGTGATTAATGCGTTATATTTTTATTTTATTTTTTATGAGTTTGTCGCTTTTTGCTTATGTGGAGGATTTTAATGCTTATAGTGAAAAGAGTAAAATTTCTGATTTAAATGAGAGCGGGATTAGTTTTAATTCTGATGGAAGATGGATAGTTTTTTCTAACCCTTTTTCTGTTTTTGATACTCCTGTTCTTTTAGAACCAAGCTCTAGCAGAGAAAATTCACCACTAACTATATCTTTTAAACAGACACAGTGTAATATCTCTCTTGAGTTTGCAACCGATGGTAAAGATAGTGTAAATGTTGTAGGTGTCTATAATAAAAAAGAGACGTATCATCAGAGCTTTACGGGAGAAGACCGAGGAGGCAGTTATGTCGGTAAATTTGAGATTAACACAAACCTCGACTCAATCAAAATATATACAACTAATAAAAAACGTCTTCTTATAGACAACGTTAAAACATCTTCTTGCACAATAAACAGTTATAACCTTTCAGATAACATTGTTGCTCACTACTCTTTTGAGCAAAACAGTTCATTAAGCGTTGAGGGCGTGATAGGGAAGGGCTTATCAATAGATAAAGCGCTCAAATTAGATAAAAGCAGAGATAGCAGTGTAAAAGGCATCTCTTTATGGATAAATCCAAACAGAGTAGATACCAAAACATCAATCTTGCAAAGTGCCTTAAAAGGCGATACCCCTAGAATGACTCTTAGCATAAATGAGAGCGGATATATTCAATTAGATCTGTATGACGCCTATTTTTCTCCTTTTGTATCTAATGTTAAAATCGAAAAAAACAGCTGGACTCATCTTGCATTGACAAGAGATAATGAGAGAATAAAGCTCTATATCAACGCCAAAGAGCAAGGCTCATACTTTGTATCGGCAAAACTGAATTTAGCTGATGAGCAGCTAAGCCTAGGCGATAACGACTTTGGTATGGTAGATGAGGTTAGATTGTATGAGAGCAATATTACAAAAGAGCAGATAGCAGAACTCTATCATACAAGATCGACCTTTACTCAAAGTTACAACAACGGGTTTGAAGATGCAAAGGAATTTTGTAAAAACAGTCCTCAAGAGTGCGGTATAGATATATCAACTTTAGAGTCAAACAGTACAAAATAACAGTTATGCACTGACCTTACTTCATAATCTCTATAAGAAGTTTAGATGCCTCTTCAAAGGTAGTCTGAAATGTAGCACCTTGAACCATAAATTTTTCCATCGCCTCTTTTTTATCTAAAGCCTCATCAAGTTCTGCGTCAGTTCCTTTTGTGTAAGCACCTATGCGAATAAGCATCTCATTCTCTTTTAAAAGAGTATATAGCTTACGAAATTTTCTTGCTGCTTCAAAATGTTCAGGTGTTATAATATCGTTCATAATCCGTGAAGCAGAGTTTAATATATGGATAGGCGGAAAGATACCAAAATCGGTAAGCTCACGTGATAGTACAATGTGACCGTCCAAAATAGAGCGAGATTGATCGGCAATAGGGTCACTTAAATCATCTCCCTCGACAAGTATGGTAAAAAAGGCGGTAATAGAACCTTTGCCTTCCTCTTTTCCTGCACGCTCCATCAGTTGCGGAAGCAGAGTGAGTGATGATGGAGGGTAGCCTTTTGATGTAGGAGGCTCACCCAATGCGAGACCAATCTCACGCTGTGCCATAGCAAAACGTGTGACAGAGTCCATGATAAAAAGAACATCTTCACCTTGGTTTTTAAAATACTCCGCAACACTCATGGCAGAGAAAGCACCATATTTTCGCATCAATGGAGAGTCATCGCTTGTAGCTACTATGATGACGGTATTTTCAAGATTACCACCAAGATTTTTCTCTATGAATTCTGGTACTTCACGACCACGCTCACCGATAAGTGCAACAACTTTTATAGGTGCTTCAGAGCCTCTGACAATCATACCCATAAGAGTTGATTTTCCCACTCCGCTACCTGCAAAGATACCTAATTTTTGACCTTTGCCACAGCTCAATAGCCCATCAATAGTTTTTACGCCGACACTAAATTTCTCATCTATCATACCTCTGCTCATAGCAGCAATAGGAGCTTTCATGATAGCTTCGCTATTGTGAGTATGGATAGAGCCTTTTGAGTCTATGGGGTTCATAAATGGATCTACAACACGACCTAAAAGAGCTTTACCTACAGGAATACTCATGCCGTTTTTATTTAGATATACTTTATCGCCTACACGAAAACCCTCTATAAAACTAAAAGGGCTTATAAAAAACTGATTTGCATCAATCTCCGTAACCATGCCTAAAGTAGAGTTTTCATCAACTTGTGAAACAATAGTTACGGTATCTCCTATGCTTACAGGCAGACCTTTTGCTATGATGATGGTAGCACTGATTTTGCTTATAGTACCAAAAGCTATGGAGTGTTTCTGGTTTGAGATACGGCTTTTTAGTGACTTAAGAGACATAAAGGCTTACATGTAACATCAATATCTAGTCCCCGCAGGTGCATTAATCAGGTTAAAAAATTCCGAGCGAGTCTTCTCATCACGCTTAAACAGACCACGCAATGCACTTGAGGTAGTTGTCGAGTTTATCTTCTCAACTCCTCGCATCTCCATACACATGTGACGTGCCTGTATAACGACTCCGACACCCTTTGGCTGTATAGTCTGCATAATTGCATCTGCTATCTGCTCTGTTAGCTGCTCTTGTATCTGCATACGTCTTGAAAAAACATCTACAACTCTTGGTATCTTAGACAGACCAACCACTTTTCCATCTGGAATATATGCTACATGAGCACGTCCAATAATAGGCAGAAGATGATGTTCGCAAGTAGAATAAAGCTCTATATCTTTTATAAGCACCATCTCATCATTTGAAGATGTAAATAGAGCAGATTCCAATATGGCATTTGCATCTTCTTTATATCCGCCATACATGAATTGATAAGCCTTATAGACACGCTGAGGTGTCTTTAAAAGTCCCTCTCTTTCAACATCTTCTCCCACACTCTGCATCATAGTTTTGACAGCATTTTCAAACTCTTCTTGTTTAATCTCTTTCAATATACAATCCTTACATGTAAAACAATAACATAAGTAAGTTTATTCTCAGCCACTTATTAACTCTTTTTTGATATTATTGCCAAAATTATTATGCTTTACATGTAAGTTGAAAAGGGATTAAATGGATATCAAAGCCAACAAGATTGATAGTGCAAACGCTGAAATTTCAGCAACAATTTCTCAAGATGAGATTAATGCAAATGTTGAAAAAATTGCTAAAGAGCTAAGTAAAACAGCTAATATAGCAGGTTTTCGTAAGGGTAAAGTACCGGCATCGGCGGTAAAAAAACATTACGGTGACAAATTGGTACAAGATGCTGAATCAGAGGCACTTCGTACTCTTTTAGCAGATGCTTTAAAAGAGATGGATATTGATAACTCTGCTCTTATCGGTGAACCGCAAATTACAAAATTTGACAAGAGTGATGATAAGATAGAAGTAGAGGTAAAAATCGCTATGCGTCCCTCTATTGAAACTGATGGATACACAGATTTGGTAGATGATTTTGAAAAACCGTCTGTAAGTGATGAAGAGGTAGATTCTCGTATCAAAGAGTTGGCGGCATCACAAGCTGAGTATATTGATGTTGAAGAAGACCGTGCATTGGAAAATGGAGATACTGCAAAAATTGATTTTGAAGGTTTTGTTGATGGTGTGGCTTTTGACGGCGGTAAAGCTGAAGGTTTTTCACTAGAGTTAGGAAGCGGTCAGTTTATTCCGGGCTTTGAAGATCAAGTAGTCGGAATGAAAAAAGGTGAAGAAAAAACTATTACCGTAACTTTCCCGCAGAGCTACAATAGTGAAAAATTGGCTGGAAAAGAGGCAGAATTTAAAGTTAAAGTTCATGCTATACAGACCAAAGCAGATGTGCAACTTAATGATGAGTTGGCTAAAAAGATACTTCAAGGTGAAGAGAACGCAGATATGACGATGTTGCGTGAGCAGATGAGAACACAGATCGAAAATGAGTCATTGGCAAAACTATATAATGATGAGTTAAAACCTGCACTGCTAGAAAAATTTGTTGAAAAATTTGAGTTTGCATTACCAGATTTTGTTGTAGAACAAGAGATGGATATGGCACTTAACAGACATGCTCAAGAGATGAAAGAAGAGGAGCTTAACGAGATAAAAGATGATGCTCAAAAAGTTAAAGAGCTTCGTGAAACTTTTCGTGAAGATGCAGCTCGTAGCGTAAAAGCAACTTTTATTATTGATGCTCTTGCTCAAAAAGAGGGTATAAGTGTAGGCGAACAAGAGGTTATGCAGACTATCTATTATGAAGCTATGCAGACAGGACAAGATCCAGAAGCGGCTTATAAGCACTATAAGGAGTCTGGCTATCTACCGGCTGTGCAGATGTCAATGATAGAAGATAAAGTTCTCTCTAAATTGCTTAATGACAAAATTAAAGAGGCATAATGAGTTATATTCCTTACGTCATTGAGAAAACAGGACGTGGTGAGCGTTCGTATGACATATATTCACGTCTTTTAAAAGATAGAATTATTATGCTTAGTGGCGAAGTTAATGATGCTGTTGCATCATCAATTATTGCACAGATGCTTTTCTTAGAGGCTGAAGACCCGGAAAAGGACATCTATTTTTATATCAATTCTCCCGGTGGAGTTGTTACCGCCGGTATGGCAATGTATGATACAATGAACTATATCCGTCCTGATGTTGTAACTATCTGTATAGGTCAAGCAGCTTCTATGGGTGCTTTTTTGCTTAGTAGCGGTGAGAAAGGTAAGCGGTACGCTCTGCCTCACGCACGTATAATGATACATCAACCTTTAGGTGGTGCTCAGGGTCAGGCGACAGATATTGAGATACAGGCAAATGAGATTTTACGTATGAAAAAAGAGCTAAATCAGATTTTATCCAAAAATACGGGTCAAACATACAAAAAGATAGAAAAAGATACCGACAGAGATAATTTTATGAGTGCCAAAGAGTGTGTTGAATATGGTATGATTGATGAAATTTTACTAAAAAAAGAGGACGCTAAGTAATCTATATGGGTGAGAATAAAAGAGGCGGTATCAGCGTTAATGCACTTGGAGAGCCTACAAGCGATCTTGAAATCTACTCAAAAGAGGTTTTAACGGCTCTAATTCGCGATAATTTACCGCCTACTCCTAGTAATTTTTCTATGTACTTTGACCGTCTTATGGAAGATAAAAGTGATAGTTTTAAGCAGCAGATAAATGGAATTTTAGAACTTGAAGACAGTAACGATGACGAGCAGAGCAGAGAGCTTGAACAGAGTCTAAAAAAAGGTTTTACATCAGTAAAAAGCATCTTGCAAGTAGGTGCAAATCTTTATAAGAATATGGCTCTAATGACTAAAATTCTCGATAAACATAAAGCAGAGCTAAAAGAGTCTCCAGAGTCTCAAAGTGTTTTAAAAATAGTAAAAAGTCTTGACAATGATGTTGCAAAATTAAACACTATTTTGAAAAAACAGACAACTCACATGAAAACACTCTACGATGAGACGGCTAGTATAGTTAAAAATGTTGAAAATGAGACTATTTTTGATAATCAATATGGACTGTATAATCGTCGTTATTTTATTGGCAAGTTAGAGCAAGAAGCACAATTAATGGTAGAGTTTAAGCATAAAAGTTCACTTATTACATTGAAGCTGTCTCGCGAGATAGGCGAACAGATTAGTAATGAAAAGGCTCTTATGTTGATGACAAGAACTATTGCAAGACTTCTGTTAAAGACTTCAAGAAGAAGTGATATTATTGCACATTATGGCGGTGGTGTATTTGCTATGATGTTAAAACATACAAATATAGACAATGCTAAAAATGCAGCACAGCGTCTTTATGATTTAGTCTCTTCAAGCAATTTCTTTTTGGCAGAACATGAGATAAATCTAAAAGTAGCAATAGGTGTCAGTGAGTTGTCAAATAAGATGAATACTGAAGAGATTGTTATCTGCACTATTGATGCAATGAACAGATGCGATGAGAGTGCTAATGCAAATTATATGGTGTGTGAACGTTAAAAATGAGATTACCGGTAATAACCTATCCAGATAGAAAGCTTAAAGAGGTCTCCAAAAAGATAGAAGAGTTTGATTCTAAATTGCATCTCTTTTTGGATAATATGTATGAGACTATGATGAGTTCAAACGGCATAGGTCTTGCTGCTATTCAAGTAGGCAAACCTATTCGTGCGTTGATTGTAAATCTTCCGATTAATGAAGATGGTGAACAATCTTTGGAAAATCTTATCGAAGTTATCAATCCAAAAATTATACATTTTGAGGGCTCTACTTTTTATCAAGAAGGTTGCTTGTCTGTTCCGGGATTTTATGAAGATATTGAGCGTTTTGAAAATATAGAGTTACAATATCAAGATAGATACGGAAAGTTTCATACGATGATAGCAAATGATCTCTTAAGCATAGCCTTACAACATGAGATAGACCATTTAGATGGAAAATTATTTATAGAAAAACTCTCTTATTCAAGACGTAAAAAATTTGAAAAAGAGTATAAAAAGAAGCAAAAAGAAGCTAGATTAGCCTCTTAATTTCCCCTAGAACCGGGTTTTATTGCAACAGACCCGTTGGCACATAACGGACACTCATGCGGTGCGTACATCTCAAAGTCAAAATCAGCCAAAGCAAAAAAAGGCATATCTTTAGGAAGTTTGCAACTCTCTTTTTGCTCTAAAGTGCTACCTTGACGTTTACAAAATCCTCTATTTGCTAGTGCAGCAAATGCAACAATTTCTCCACCTAGCGATTTTACAACATCAGCAGCCTCAAGAGCAGAACCTGCAGTTGTGATAATATCTTCACATATAAGAACTTTTTCATCTTTAGATACTTCAAAACCTCTTCGTATGCTCATAACACCATCTACACGCTCTGCAAATATGTATCGAACATCAAGAGCTGCGGCAAGTGCGTAACCTGCTATAAGACCACCTAGAGCAGGTGCACATACAGTATCTATTTTTATACCGCTCTCTCTTATCTGTTTAGCAAGTGCCTCTGCCAAAAGTTTTGCTGTTTTTGGATTTTCAAGAACTTTTGCCGATTGAAGATAAAAGCCTGAGTGATTTCCTGAACTGAGCTTAAAATGACCCTCTAAAAGAGCATCGGCATCCATATATATTTTTTTAATGTCCATCATTAAACCGTTAAAATATCTTGCTCTTTTGCTTTTAAGATAGACTCAACTGAGGCGATATGAGCATCGGTGAATTTCTGTATCTTATCTTGAGCAGATTTTGATTCGTCTGTAGTTATCTCTTTCTCTTTTTCTAGTTTTTTTATTGAATCATTTGCTTTTTTACGGTCATTACGAATTGATACTTTGGCATTTTCACCCATTTTCATCATTTTTTTAACTGTATCTTGACGCTGTTCTACTGTCATTGCCGGAAAAAACAGTTTAATCTGTTCACCGTCATTATTTGGGTTTACACCGATATTTGCACGAGATATTGCACTCTCTATATCACTTAAAAGATGTTTTTCCCAAGGTGATACCGTGATAGTTGTAGCATCTACCGCCAATATTGTAGCAACTTGTGCAAGAGGTGTAGGTGTACCGTAATAATCAACCATTACATTGTCTAAAATAGTGACAACTACTTTACCCGTACGTAACGACTTAAAATCATTTTTTAGATGATCGATAGATTTTTCCATTTTCTGTTGACACTGTTCGTAAATTTCTTCTAACATGTTTCTCCTTTAATTTTTTACTAAAATTATACTACTTTGATAGTTGCCACTCTTTAAAAAGAGTCTATTTCTTGAAAATTTTAGCTTTTTGTTTACAGTGATGTTAATATCACCGCCATTTACCTTAATATAATTCCATCCATAGCCAGATATATAATACTGTGCTCGTTGAATTGATGTAGCAATTTTAGCGTGAATTCTTTTAAGGTATCCATCTTTTGGATAATTTTTTGGTTCAATCCACTTACTCTTAAGAACTTTAATGTGAAGTTTTGCTTTTAAGTTTACATCACCGGTGAGAGCTATGCGATCCAAATCATAGGGATTGCTATATCTATTTACTGCTCCTGCATTTTGGTTCATTATGAGTTTAAAATGGAAATTTTTTATAATTTTTTCTGTTTTATCACTATATTCACCATAAGGATAGGCATAATAATCTGGGGCATATCCCATTTTTGATTGAAAAATATCATATGATTTTTGTGTATCTGATATGTTCTCTCTTTCACTCATGCCAACCATATGGTGATGTGCATAACTATGTAGTGCTATCTCTCCATATTTAGAACTCTCTCGTATCTGCTCCCAAGACATAAAATCACCATATCTTTTTTCAGTAGCTTCAACATAGACAAAGAGAGTAAAAGGATAGCTGTACTCTTTAAAGAGTTCTAAGCCATTTTCATAAAAACTTTTATAGCTGTCGTCAATGCTTAAAACAACCCATTTGTCGGGAATGCTATCGCCATTTTTTAAAGCCCTGTTTAATCTATCTAAAGAGACAACTTTATAGCCATGTGTTTTAAAGTATTCAAAATGTTTTTTTAAAACTTTTATAGAAGTGTTTGTTGAGGAGTGTAGGCTCTCACCAAATCGATGATAAACAAATATATGAGCATCACCCCATAAACTAAGACACATAAGTGTCGTTAGAAGAAGGGTTCTCATCACTTAGTGAGAAGTGTTATTCTCAACAGGTACACTTGGGGCTTTAGGGGCTGCAATATCCAACGTAGGTAATTTTTTAGTAGTCTCTTTTGCTGCATCATCTGTTTTAACCATAGAATCAACTACAGACTCATTTTTACTTTGTCCGTAAAAATATCCTAAAGTAATTGTATTTGCGATAAATAAAAAACCGAGTAAAAAAGTCATTTTTGCTAAAAAGCCACTAGGACCCTTAGCACCAAACACAGATTCGTTTGAACCACTGTAAGCCCCGAGTCCAATACTAGAACTCTTTTGAAGCAGTACAGCAATAACTAACATAACTACTAATACAATCTGTACAATAAGCAAGGTGCTTGTCATAATATTCCTTGATAAAAAAGTTCGTGATTATAGCGAAATTCTCTTTTACATGTAATAAGGTATAATTACATAACAAGTTTATGAGGATATTTTATGAAAAAAGCCATATCAATAATTGCATTTTTTACAATATTAGCGATGGCAGTCGTACTGTTTTTAGATAAAGACAAAAAACCTGCTTCTGATAAGATACAGGTAACAGTTTCAACATTTGCTCTTTATGATGTTAGCCATAAACTTTTACAGAATTTAGCTGATGTAAATATGATAATCCCTTTTGGACAAGATATTCATTCGTATGAGATGACTCCACAAGATCGCATCCGTATTGAAAAAAGTAAGTTTTTTATCTATAACGGAGCAGGGTTAGAGCCGTGGACAAAAAGTTTTCAATCCAATAAAAATGCTATAGATATGAGCAGGTATGTAAAACTAAGAAAAATAGACTCCTCTCATAAAGACTCTTCTCATGAACACTATACCTATGATCCACACTATTGGTTAGATACGGATAATATGATAATTGTTACAAAAAAGCTTCGTGATATATTTATCAAAGAGTTTCCTGAAGATGCTTCAAAGCAGATTATTCAAAACTCTTACTACTATATTAAGATGCTTGAAAATTTGAATAAGAGATTTAAAAAACAGTTATCTTCATGTGAACATGATACTATCATAGTTAGTCATAACGCTTTTGGCTATTTAGCTGCAAAATATGGTTTTAATGTCATATCTTTAAGCGGCTTGTCTTCGGATGACATGCCTAGTGCTAAAGATTTGGCAAGACTTAGTGATATTATTGTAGAGAAAGGAATCTCTGTTATTTTTAGAGAACCATATGTTTCAGATGCCTTAATTCAGAGTCTGGCTTCTGAAACAGATACAATGGTTGAAGTGTTGCAACCTTTGGCAAATATTACAAAATTTGAATCTTTACAGATGAGAGATTATGAGCTGATGATGAATTTAAATGTTAAAAAACTATCGTTCGCTTTGGAGTGTAAATGACCTTCACTCCATCAATCTTTGATGTTAGAAATTTAAGTTATATTGTAAATGGTCAAAATATCTTAAAAAATCTTTCTCTCATTATAAAGCGAGGTGAATACTGTGCCGTAATAGGACCAAACGGTGGAGGTAAAACAACACTTATTCGTCTTCTGTTAGGACTTGAAAAACCGACTTCCGGAGAGATTAAGCTTTTTGGTGTTGAACTTAAAAAGTTTAAAGCGTGGTATAAAATAGGTTATGTACCTCAAAGAGTTTCTCAAATTGATACAAATTTTCCGGCAAATGTTTATGAAGTGGTGCAGATGGGCTTAACAGCTGTTAGAGGTAATAGTAAAGAAAAAGGAAGAGAGATTATTGAAGCTTCCATGGAAAAGATGGGAATTTTACATCTTAAAGATAAGTTAATAGGAGAACTATCCGGTGGACAGAGGCAGAGGGTTATGATAGCAAGAGCCTTAGTATCGAAGCCTGAAGTTTTAATTTTAGATGAGCCAAATACAGGCGTAGATATAAAGTCGCAACACCGTTTTTATGAGCTGTTACGTGAGTTAAATATAAATGAGGGAATGACTATACTTTTTATTACTCATGATATAGGGGTTATTGCAGATGATATAGCTCGTCTTTTTACGGTTAATCACTCTTTGCTTACATGTAACAATCCAAAAGAGGCTGTCAGTTGTGAAGCGATGAGTAAACTATATGGCATAGAGGCACATGCTGTCTATAACCATCACCATCATCACTAATAAGGAGAGTAGTATTTAATGTTTGAAATTTTTCAGTATCAATTTATGATAAATGCTATTCTTGCAGGTACGGTAATAGCTATATTGGCATCTATAAGCGGCTCTTTTATGGTTTTACGCCGATATTCATTGATGACGGAAACTTTGGCACATTCAGCTTTGGTTGGAGTAGCAATAGGTATTATAAGTGGATTAAGTCCATTATGGATGGCGGTTATTGTGGCACTTTTTAGTGCATGGAGTATCGAATTTTTGCGTAGTTATTACAAGCTCTATTCTGATGCGATTTTGGCAATTTTTTTATCGGCTTCATTAGCTTTGGCAATAACCATAGTCTCTTTAGCCGGAGCCTTTAACAGCTCTCTATTTAGTTATCTTTTTGGTTCAATCTTATCTGTCAGCACAGCAGATGTGGAGCTTATTTTAGGTTTTGGGGTTATTGCTTTATCTCTATTAGCATATTACCATAAAGAGCTATATTTTATAGCTTTTGATGAAGAGGTTGCTCAAGTCAGCGGTATAGCTGTTAAGAGATTAAATTTTATGATGGTTAGTATTGTTGCCGTTATTATTGCTCTGTCTATACAAATTGTAGGAACACTTCTTATAGGAGCTCTTATGGTTATGCCAACGGTATCTGCATTACGTTTTAGACAAGGTTTTGTTAAAACAGTTGCATTGGCTGTGATTTTTGCTCAAGCTAGTGTATTGCTAGGAATGGCACTCTCATTTTACCTTTCACTTCCTAGCGGTGCTACAATAGTTTTGTGTATATTGGCTATATTTATTATCTCACTATTGGTAAACCGTAAGTGAAAATAGCTAAAGAATTTTCAAAACATGCTCTATATTATGACAGTTATAATACTATACAAAAAAAGGTAGCTAGAAAATTAATAGCTGATATGAAAAGTAAGCCAAAAAATATTCTTGATTTGGGTTGTGGCAAAGGGGCTGTTTGCAATGAAATATCTTGGAAAATTGACAATTTTGTAGGTGTTGATTTTGCAGAGGCGATGCTCTCTTCTCATCCTAAATCAGATGCTATTACATGTAAACGGGGTAATTTTGATGATACGCAGTTATTTGAGGAGTTGAAAAATGAAAAATTTGATTATATCATCTCAGCTTCTGCTTTACAGTGGTCGGTAGATATAGATAAGGTTTTAAATTCTCTATCAAATTTTAATCTGCCTATATCTTTAGCTATATTTACATGTAATACATTTAAAACATTACATAAGATAGCAAATGTGCAACCTCTGCTACTCTGTAGTGATGATATTAAAAAGATAGCAGATAGATACTTTAAAGTAAAATACGAACTTGTTTCATATACTCTTGAGTTTAACTCTAAGCACGAACTGTTTCAATATATAAAAAAGAGTGGAGTTAGCGGTAGTAGAAAAATCTTAAGTTATAAACAGACTAGAAAACTCATAAATGAATATCCTCATAATGTCTTAGAATTTGAAGTACTGTTTATACACTCTGTATGAGATGTTCTTTTTCAAGAGCATAAAGCTCATAGCGAATATTTTTAAAGTTCTCTGAAAGATTAGGTTCAATGATTTTGTACATCTCTTCAAGTACGCGTGATGACTCTTGAGCACGTTTATAGTTTGCAACTATAATGCTTTGTAAATCATTACGATTCATTTCAGATTCAATACTAGGTCGCAATACATCATTTTTACTGTCACGAGAATTTAGTAGCTGTAAAAGAGTATCGACTCTGCTCTGGTGCCTAAGTAATTTTAGTTGTGCAGAGAGGGTTTTGTTATTTTGAGAGTAACGTGCTATATCCTCTACAACACGTATCCCCTCTTTAAGGCGATTGAGATTTGCATCAATCACCCTGTATAGTTCTAAAGAGAGAGGTTTAATCATCGCTTCCAAAGATACCAAAGAGTTGAAGAAGTGCCGTAAATATATTTAAGAAATCTAAATACAGAGCAATTGCTCCATCAATAGGTGTTTGGTAAGCTCCACGAATTATATTTTGAGTATCAAAAATAACTAAGATACTAAAAAGTACTACGACAGCACCTGCTATAACAACCTGAAAAAGTGGATTTCCAAGAAAAATATTTAAAATAGAAAAACCGATAATGACAAAAAGTGCAATCATTAAAGGTTTGCCGTAGCTTGTAAAATCTCTTGTTGATTTAATAGCAAAGAAACTCATTGCTCCAAATACAACAGATGTCATAGCAAAAGCATTTCCAATTATTGCACCGCCACCACTTAATCCAAGCGTTTGAGCCAATAACGGAGCTAAAGTAATTCCAGTCATAAAGACAAATCCAAACATAACCAATAAATTTATACCGGGCTTATTTTTAACAAATTGCAAACCAATTAATAGAGCAATTTCTAAAATAAAAAGAGGTATAAACCAAGTTGCAATGGACTCTGCCATTGGTATTCCGATATAAGCACCTACGGCACCTGCCATCATTGACGCGGCAAAAAGTTTGTATGTCTCTTTTACAAAAGATACAATCTGTGCTTCAGGTTTTGTAGTTGCTTGAAATCCATATGTTCTTTCATTAGCATATTCACGATCATAAAGTCCCATAGTTTAATCCTTTATTGTATGTAATATAT
>WFND01000001.1 GCA_015484575.1 Helicobacteraceae bacterium | reverse complement strand
CTTATATAACCAAATCTATTTAATAGTAATATTGTATAAAAAATATACAGTTATTTGACGGTATATATCTATTTTTAGAGTACCATTTTACTAACAAGGAAGAGTTATGGATAGATTACAAAAAGCATTTGAAGCGAGAAATAAAAAACACAACAAGATTGAAAAAACTAAAGAGTTAAAAACACCAAAAGAGGCTTTTGAACTTTTAGAAACTTATGCAAAAGATGGTTATGACTCTATCGCAAAAGAGGATTTGAGTTATTTTTTAAAATGCTTTGGAATATATGATAAACCTGCAACGCCAAAACAGTTTATGATAAGAGTGCGTATTCCGGGTGGACAGTTAAATTTTGAACAAGCTGTGACGATAGGTGAGATAGCCAGTGAATTTGGCAATGACTATATAGACATCACTACACGTATGCAGATAGAGCTTCGTTATATAAATATAGAAGATATACCAACAATTTTTAAAAGACTCGAAAAGGTAGGTATCTCTTCATATCAGACAGGTGTAGATAATTTTAGAAATATTTTAAATGATCCCTTGGATGATAGGGCGTTTGATAATATTTTGCCGTCTCAAAGAGTTTTAAATAAATTACAAAATATATTTTTATATAACCATGAGTGGATAAGTGCTTTACCGCGTAAATTTAACACAGGTATAACAGGTTCTATCTCAAACCGTAATAATGTTTTTGGACAAGATTGTGCTTTGGTTTTAGCACAGAAAAACGGTAGATTTGGATACAACCTATATCTAGGCGGTAAGGTAGGACGTATAGCAAAAAATGCAGATATTTTCTTAAAAGACGAGGATGAGGTTGTAGCTATGTATAACTCTCTTATCTCTCTTTTTCGAGATTTTGGTTTTAGAGATAACCGTAATAAAAATCGTTTACATTTTCTTGTCGAATCTGTCGGGATAAAAACTATGGCTGAAGCTATACGTAAAAATGCCGGTATAGAGTTTGAGAGTGCCGGTGAAACGATGACAAAGCTTGACAACAATGACCCAGACCAAGGTCGTGTTCAATTAAAAGACTCAACTTATGCTTTACATGTAACAGTTCCATCGGGCATATTTAGCGGTTCAAAGATGATAGAAGCAGCACAGCTTAGTAAAAAATATGGCTCAAAAGAGCTTCGTCTTGATGTAGAACAGAGTATGTATATCATGGGTGTAGAGCAAGATAAGATTGACACTCTGTTGCAAGAGCCTTTTTTTGAAACATTTAAAAGTGTAAATACTCCATATTTTAACCATCTAGTAGCCTGTGCCGGAACACAGCACTGCTCTTTTGGTGTTATAGAAAATAAACAAGATGCTATAGATATGGCACAATACCTTTCAGATAAAGTAGCTCTTGATGAAGGGCGTGTTCGTATGTACTGGTCAGCATGTGTTAAAGGTTGCGGTATTCACGGTGTTGGAGATGTAGGTTTTGAAGGGTGT
Organism: Helicobacteraceae bacterium; assembly: GCA_015484575.1. GTDB lineage: Bacteria > Campylobacterota > Campylobacteria > Campylobacterales > Sulfurimonadaceae > S010-53. The sequence continues at coordinate 5,553 of WFND01000001.1, read as the reverse complement.
AAAGCCAAAGTTAATGGTACTACAGAACATGGTGTACATATCTCAATAGGTGGAAAACTAACCTCTGAGGGCAAGGAGGGCTACAGCGTTATAAAATCAGCACCACTTCGTTTTGCAAAGTATTATGTAGAGTCTTTGATGCTAGAGTATCGCTCATTAAAAAATCCTCACGAAACATTTGAGCAGTTTCATGATAGAGTCCTTAGCTTCTACTCTAGTGGAGCAATAGGTTTTATAATGAAACTACAAGCTTACCTACGTTCAAAAAACATAGAAGCAGATATTGGATTTACTTTACATGTAAAGAGTGCAAAAGAGGAGTCAAATGAGATATTTGATATAGGTAGAAAACTATATATGGCACTTACAAAAGAGAAACCTTATACTGCATATGAAGGTTTTGCACCAAAATTTAAAGAGACTCTAATAAGTCCAAAGTCTATAAACAGCTCAATAGATGAAAATCTATCAACTATGATATATAATATGCTAAGAACAGATGAGCAGAGAGCATTGACTTTTACAGAATTGATGGAATATATAAGATTAGCATAGCCACAGCTACGCTAAATCTTTAGTTTGAACCACATTTTCCTGCGGCTTTCATAGCCGACATATCTTCAGCAACGCCATCTGTACCTGATGGGCTTTTTATAGCGTGTTCTAACTCTATATCTGCCTTACTTTTAGCATATTTAGAAGATTTTCTCTTTGTTGTACTCTGTCCGGCACCACATTTTCCTGCGGCTTTCATAGCCGACATATCTTCAGCAACACTCTCTACTCCAGATGGGCTTTTTATAGCGTGTTCTAACTCTGTTTGTGCATCATTTGCATACAAAACTCCTAGTGTCAATACACTTAGTAAAATTAACTTTTTCATGATTTGTCCTTTTTTTGATATGTATAATTATATATATAAAGCGTTACTTCAACATTACCTATATAACAGTAAATTGCCCCATCATTCCCGCATCTTCATGCTCTAAAAAATGGCAGTGGTACATGTAAGGATTTGATTTATCTGTGTAGTCACTCATCTTAACCATAATTTTAACGCTTTCATTTGGAGGGATATAAACGGTGTCTTTATAACCTTTCTCATTATCAGCTACGTTTGATGTTTTACCGTTTCGTTCAATCAGTAAAAAATGCGTTGCATGGATATGAAAATTATGATTGACTCCCATCTGATTTTTAACTTCCCAAACTTCAACTTGATTTACAGGAATTTTTTCATTTATAACACTCTTATCCATAGATACACCATTGATATAAAAACTTCTCATTGAGCCTGAAAGAGTAAATCTTCTACTGTTTAGAGCATCAGCTATAGTATATTTTTTTAAACTTGCTAAAGATTCAGGCGTTTTTGTTTGAGCTATCTCTAAAGCTTTCACATTGATTTTTAAAAAATCTTTACCCTGAAAAAAATCTTTCAAATAGATAGTCTCATTTTCCAAATTACTCATATCAACAACTATTTCGGCTCTCTCTCCCGGGCTAAGAGTTACTCTGTTTAAATCTACGGGTGATTCTAAAAATGAGTTATCGGTAGCTATCTGCTTAAAACTTCTACCATCTTTAAAACCCAAGTTGTAAACTGTTGAGTTTGAGCCGTTTAAAATTCTAAAACGTATCTCTTTGGCTTGAACATCAACAAAGGCGTTTACTACTCCATTTGTTAAAAAAGTATCACCGATATAGCCTCTCATAATTTGCATAGTGTTAGGAGAGTAATCCAACTCCATATCTGCATCGAAAAATCTATCTTGTAAGACAAGTGGAATATCATCAACGCCATAAGTCTTTGGAATATCCAAGTTCACACTCTCTTCATCTTCTAAAATCATCAATCCTGCAATACCCTTGTAAACATGCTCAGCAGTTTTTCCCATAAGGTGCGGATGATACCAGTTAGTACACGCTTTTTGTTTTACCGTATATTGTGCAGACCATGTTTCACCTGCTTGAATAACTTGATGTACGCCACCATCCATAACAGCAGGTAGGTGCATACCATGCCCGTGCATTGTTGTCGGCTCATTAAGGTTGTTTGTATAGTTTATAGAGACTGCGTCACCGTTTTTCATTTTAAGCGTAGGACCTAAAAAGCTGCCATTTACACCAAATGTATTTGTACTTGTCCCTTCAAAAAAAGATCTCTTGCCTTCTTGAATACTTAAGTCAAAATGTAAAACACCAGAGATACTCTCTCCCTCTAAAAGAGGAGGTATAGCTAAACGTGAACTAAAATTTGGGCTTGAACTACTACTAGAGTTATTGCTTGAACTACTGTTTGAGCTTGAAGAACTCACCATCGAATTACCTGAACTTGAACTATCACCACATCCGCTAACAAGTAGTGTTGCACTAGCAAGACTTAGTGTTAAAAACTCTCTTCTTTTCATCTGTTTATCCTTTAAAATGTTGTCGTAGTATAAAAAAAATTAATGCAGTGTTAATGTAGCAGAGACCTCATTTTTTTATATTCATCTTCATCTATCTCACCATTTGCATATCTTCTGTCTAATATATCTTTGGCAGAACTATCTTCTTCTAGGAGTCTATTTATAAAATATATAACTGTTAGAATTAAGATTAAAAATATCAACCAAGAAAACCCCATACTCTCACCACTCATAGAAGTTTCCATTTTTTTAAAACCAAAATCTTAGACCGGCAGTAGCATAGGTCTCATTGAGCGGTAGCATCTTATCTGTATTGGAGAAATTTTTACTCCACTCTATCCCGATATATGGAGCAAATTCTCTAACAAATTCATAACGAAGTCTTGCTCCTAGCGTTAGATTTGAAAATCCGCTTCCTATTCCCATTTTGAGATTATCTTTTGAATAGGCAGAGAGTTCGATGCTAGGAGTAAAGATGAGTTTTTGAGTAATAAGTGCCTCATATTCTGCATCTGCTCTTAAACCTATATTGCCATCATCACCCACCAATAAAGTGGCTCTAGTTTCAAAAAAATATGGAGCTAAACCCTGTATGGCAATGACTCCCCATGTTGTATCTGAAATTTCTGTTTTGTCGTATCCTACACCAATTTGCATATCCCAATAGGGTAAAATTGCACGAGAATATACCAACTGATTTTCACTATCAGCCGATGAGCTTTTATCTGCTTTTTCACCTTCAGAGTATATATATACCTTATTCATGTCATAGCCTATATAAGCATAGGTATCCCAAGAGACGGCTTTTTCATCATTAAACTGATACTCTAACTTGTCAACCATGGCAGTTGCTCTTAAAATATCTCCACCTCCACCGGCATACGCTGATACACCCAAAGCCAATATAACTACAGTACTTAATAATAATTTTTTCATCTCACACCTCCACTAAGCCACTACGACTTTTCTAAACATACCAGCCATGTGGTATAACAGATGACAGTGATATGCCCATGAACCTTTGGCATCAACATTGACACGAAAACTGATTTTTGAACCCGGTTGTACGATAACAGTGTGCTTCTTAGGAAGATAATTGTCATCACCGGTCTCTAAATCACTCCACATTCCATGAAGGTGCATAGGGTGGTTCATCATAGTATCATTTATGTACGTGATACGCAGTCTTTCACCATATTTAAACTCCAAGGGTGCAGCATCTTTGTAGGCTATTCCATTGATAGACCACATGTATCGCTCCATATTTCCTGTAAGATGTAAAACTATCTCTCTATCGGGATATCTATCATCTGTAGTTGGAGTGAGAGATTTCAGATCAGCGTATGTTAAGACTTTTCTTCCATTATCTCTAAGTCCAACACCCGGATCATCTAAACGATACTTAGGATTCATCGCTTTCATTGTTGTCTGGACACCACTGTCAGATGGAAGCGGAGTGATAGGAATTGAGGCTTTTTTCATCTCTTTTTTCATAGGCATTTTCATTTTGCTATCTTTTTTCATGCCCTTCATATTTTTCATATTCATTCCCATATCTGCATGTGTCAATACACCTGCTTTATCCATTTTTGGAGTAGGGGCTACTATATCTGCATCATAAGTTAAAGCACCTAACGCATACCCGCTTCTATCTAAGCTTTGTGCAAAAATTGCGTAAGCTTTATCATCTTCTGGCTCAACAATAACATCATAGGTTTCAGCAACACCCACTCTAAACTCATCTACCTCTACGGGCTGTATATAGTTGCCATCAGCCGCTACCACACTCATTTTAAGACCGGGGATACGTACATCAAAAAATGTCATTGCAGAAGAGTTAATAAAACGTAATCTAATTTTTTCGCCATTTTTAAAAAGAGCTTTAAAGTTTGTTGCAGGATTTTGACCATTTAAGAGGAAAGTGTAAGTATATCCAGTAACATCAGATAAATCTCTATCACTCATAGCCATATTGTTCCACATTTTTCTATCATTAAATGCACTAAAAAAACCTTTTTCACTCACTTCTGAGAAAAAATCCCCTACAGTTCTCTGCTTGAAATTATAATAATCAGCAGAGAGCTTTAGTTTTCTATAAATAGCACTAGGTTTTTCATCAGACCAGTCAGAAAGAGAGATAACATACTCTCTATCATAATCTAAAATCTCCTCTTTGGGCTCTATAATAATAGCTCCGTAAACGCCTGTCTGCTCTTGAAAACCAGAGTGTGAGTGATACCAGTATGTACCGCTTTGAGCAACACGAAATTTATAGGTAAATGTCTCTCCGGCAGGTATCCCGTCAAAACTTATGCCGGGAACTCCATCCATCTGTGTCGGGAGTATAATCCCATGCCAGTGGATTGATGAATCTTCACTCAGATTATTTGTTACATGTAAAGTTATCTCATCGCCTTCTCTCCAACGCAAAGTTGGTCCATTTAGCATACCATTTACCGCAGTTGCAAGAGCTGGATTACCTGTAATATTTACAGCCACCTTATCAATGCTAAGATAAAATTCAGTTCCACTAAGCTCTTCTTGCTTTTTACGAGGCACTATCTTAGTATCTGAACTTGCATATATCTGTGTTGTAGCCAATAAACTACCTGCAACAACACCTTTTACAAAAGTTCTTCTTGAAGTATTTTTATTGTGAGTCATAATGCACTCCTCTTATTTTGTTTGATAGGAGAAGTTTAGATTATAAGCGTTACTTGAATATTACCTTTGATATTAAATTTTGAAATTTTAAAGGAACTAATACCAAAATATAAAGATAGAAGAAGTGATTTAACAGTAATGTTTTTGCAGATATAAAAGTTGTTTTTAATATAGCAGGAAATAAATATATGTGGTGACCCCTAGGAGAATTGAACTCCTGTAACATGGATGAAAACCATGGATCCTAACCGCTAGACGAAGGGGCCACTAAAAAAAGTTTTTTGCTAACATTTTAAATCGAATTAGTTCGATGAGCTTTACGCTGAGTAAAACCTAGTGTTAACGTAGTAAAATGGGCTTTTGCTCATTTTTCATTTAAAATTGATGGTGTCCTGTGTAGGATTCGAACCTACGGCCACATCATTAAAAGTGACGTGCTCTACCAACTGAGCTAACAAGACATTTTCAAACATTTCTG